>NZ_JAFEPJ010000017.1:0-226597 GCF_016893255.1 Staphylococcus sp. GDB20D11A | reverse complement strand
ACAGGAGTCTGGACTTGACTTAAGACTCGAAATAATAGTTAATAGTTTGTTTATCGCAAGTTAATTATTGTTTCTAAAATATTGGTATATAATTTTCAATGGCGAAGAAAACAGGGTAAAAAAGTCGGTTTTTAAATCAAAGCAAATAAGGGAGCATAAAGAAATGAAAAGGAAAGTACTAGTACTAACAATGGGTGTAATTTGTGCAACTCAATTATGGCATTCTAATCACGCAAACGCATTAGTGACAGAGAGTGTTGAAACTAATTTTGTTGTAAAAGATTCGGATAATGAAAATGTTTTACAAACCCATACTGAAATTACTACTGAGGAGAAATTTTCAATAGTAGAAAAGAGTCAATTAAATAAATTAAAATCACTATCTAATGACAACTACATAGAATATGATTTACATACTAATCAAACAGGCATTAAAAAAGGTTGGTTATATGGTTATAGTGAAATTGACTCATCACATTTCACAGACCGTGACAAACGCGTTATTAGACGTGATCATGTTAAAGAAGCACAAAGCTTAATTAACGATTATAAAGATACACAAAGCTATGAAGATCTTGCTAAGGCAACTGCAAAAGTAAGTACACTTAGTCAGTCTCACCAAAATTATTTAAATAAACAAATTGATAAAGTGAATAATAAAATAGAGAAAACTGAAAAACGCTAATCCAAAGTAAATTATAAGTTATACATCTCGTTTTTAAATGACAATTTATCCCCGTAAATATAATAAATAATCTTTTCAAATTCCGCATAGATATAGAGACGCTAATAAACCTCTTTGTCTCGATATGATAGTCTGCAACGATTCATGTTGTAGGCTATTTAATTTTACAAATAAGGCTAAATATATAAGTTCTGACACCTAAAATATAGAAAATACATAAAAGTAAGTATAGTTATTTTATTATAATTATTAAATTTTTATTAATTAATTGTAAAAATGTAGAATTATAATTAATTAACGTTTAATATTAAAATTAACTAAAAAGAAAGAGGTGTTAGTTATGACAGAATACTTATTAAGTGCTGGCATATGTATGGCAATTGTTTCAATATTACTTATAGGGATGGCTATCAGTAATGTTTCGAAAGGGCAATACGCAAAGAGGTTTTTCTTTTTCGCTACTAGTTGCTTAGTGTTAACTTTAGTTGTAGTTTCAAGTCTAAGTAGCTCAGCAAATGCATCACAAACAGATAACGGCGTAAATAGAAGTGGTTCTGAAGATCCAACAGTATATAGTGCAACTTCAACTAAAAAATTACATAAAGAACCTGCGACTTTAATTAAAGCGATTGATGGTGATACGGTTAAATTAATGTACAAAGGTCAACCAATGACATTCAGACTATTATTGGTTGATACACCTGAAACAAAGCATCCTAAAAAAGGTGTAGAGAAATATGGTCCTGAAGCAAGTGCATTTACGAAAAAAATGGTAGAAAATGCAAAGAAAATTGAAGTCGAGTTTGACAAAGGTCAAAGAACTGATAAATATGGACGTGGCTTAGCGTATATTTATGCTGATGGAAAAATGGTAAACGAAGCTTTAGTTCGTCAAGGCTTGGCTAAAGTTGCTTATGTTTACAAACCTAACAATACACATGAACAACTTTTAAGAAAAAGTGAAGCACAAGCGAAAAAAGAGAAATTAAATATTTGGAGCGAAGACAACGCTGATTCAGGTCAATAATGCTCATTGTAAAAGTGTCACTGCTGCTAGTGGCACTTTTATAATTTTTAGATCACGTTATGATTTATTATCAAATCAGAATTAAAAAAGTAAATGATATCAAAATCAAGTGTATTTAATATTAGAAAATAAAAATTTTAAATTTAGTATTAAAATGAAATATTACTATATATTTCAATGTGTATTATCACAGAAAATAAAATAATGCTTTACTTCTATATTTAAAAGTGTATAATGAAAGTTAAGTAATAAAGAGCGTGAAGAAAAATGTGAGTTATTTATATAGAATATTCTCCTTTTCATTTATGAATTTGTTACAAAATATTTAGTGCAAAAGCACGACGGAGGTATTCAATATGAATAACGGTACAGTTAAATGGTTTAATGCAGAAAAAGGTTTTGGTTTCATCGAAAGAGAAGATGGTAGCGACGTATTCGTACACTTCTCAGCAATCGCTGAAGATGGATACAAATCATTAGAAGAAGGCCAAAAAGTTGAATTCGACATCGTTGAAGGCGACCGTGGCGAGCAAGCTGCAAACGTAGTTAAAATGTAATTTTAACTTATTCAAACAGTCCTTATTATAGGGCTGTTTTTTTATGCTTTAAATCGATAACAGTTGGTGTGGTAAAAGCACTAGCTGTTATTTTTTTGGTCCAATAAATTTAGGTGGAGATCTAACAATATATAATGGTTCTATAATAAATCGGACTGATGGAAAAGTTTTTTACTTTTCATCTGTCCGACTTTTGATTTTGAATATAAAAAAAGCGCCAATACAGAACTTTAATAATGACGAGAATTAAAGTCTGTATATGGCGATAACAAGAAGTAATGTTAAACACTCAAAATGTTTAACAATAATAGGATACCACATCGCATAATATCTTACTACTTAATTAATAATTTAACTAATCAACTTTTTGTTAATTTTTTATTAAGACTGATTAATTATTGAGAATATTTATTGTTTTTAAAATCTCATAATAATTCAGTAATCTTGTTTTCATTTAAAAGGCGAAAAATTAAAATAATTAAATAAAAATATTGCGTTTAATTTACAGCGTCAAATATACTTATTTCTAATGCTTTGGGGTCTACTGAAACAAGTAGAGAATGATCGATGTTACTAATATTGCCATTCTCCAAATCTATTTCTGTGAGTATTTGGAAGCTACCATTAGGCAATGGTTTAACAATAGACAATTGCTTTTCCGCTTGTTGTATTAAAAAAGGTTTTGTAGATTGATTATTAATATGCCATTCACTCATGTAAGTTTTTCACTCCTGCTTTAAAATAGGGTTAGAAAGTTTATAGTTGAGACATTCATGTTCAACCAAAATTTTGTTCAAATTCAATAAATGTCTTGTTTAAAATAGAAATATTGTAAATGTTATCGTCCAAAACTTCACCAGTTAAGTATTTGTTTTGAATTAAAATTTGGCAGTTAGTTAAGAATTCTTGATAATCACGATCGCAAAAATAGTTTTCACGTGCATCTTTAGCATCGCCAAAAAAGTTAGCGACTGTTTCTGTTTCTCCATTATTCGAACGTTCAATATATAATTTGTAAAATTTAGCTATTGTATACTTTTGTTCTTTAGTTAGTTCATTCAAAATATTGGGCCTCCTGAAATACCATTTGTAATCTATACCCAATTTATTGCAAAACACAAACTAATTTAACTATTTGATGAAACTGTATTAATAAGCTTTAACAAGCCTTAGTTTGTATGAATCTATAAAATTATCTTTAATTGCATAGGGTGAAATAATATGTAGTCCATAACTTTTAACTGATTTTTCACTTACACCAAATTTATAAGCTTGATAGATAATTTTAGTACAATACGTAAATTTTTTGCTGTTCAAATTTAATGTAACTAGATAACGATGATTTGTATTTTCATAGTTTTTCTTAACCCAGTCAGCCGCTTTTTTACCTGCACCAGGATAGCTGCAACGATAAACTTTCATCCAATCATTTTTGCCACTTGCATAATTATATTTAAAAGATTCGAAGGATTGTGTAGTTGGTTTGTCGCCAGGCCCCTCAATTTGTAAAATCGTTTTATCATCAATCGCGATACTACAATGACCAAAAAATCCCCACATGACAGGGCCTTTTGTAATAATAATATCACCAGGTTGTAATTGGAATTTGTCATCTTGAATTTCTGAATACTTATTATCTGCAATTGTTTTTGGTGAGTTTATAGGGGATACGACAACGAATAATATAAGTAAAATTATCGTTCGTTTAATATAGTTCACTTAAAAGCTCCTTGTTGAAGAAATATATGTAAATAGTCTTAAATTAGAATTGTAATCTTTAATAAGGTTGTAAGACTAAAACATATCTTAAATATTAAAGTATGAGAGTGTGAAATGTCTATTAAGAATAAAAAACAGTCTAAAACATCTTTGAGACGTTTCAGACTGGATATAAATTGAATTTCATTTATAGTACACCAAATATAAATGTGTATATTAAAATAGCGAATCCGAAAATATAGAGAATGACAGTGAAACTTAAATAGGATTCTTTTTTAGATTCTTTGCCAGTTTTTTTCATTAATACGAGTATAAACGTAGCGGCAACTAAGAAAATTAATGCTAGCCAAAACAGAATTGCAAAATGTAAAGACATGTCAAACCCTCCTTATATACCGTAATTATTAACCTATAAAACTATAAAAAATAGGATAAATGTAATAGAGAACGAGTACGATATTTATAAAAAATAATATTTCACTTAACCAGTTTTTAGTTATCATTGCAATGGTAAAGGATACAATGAGTATCACACCACAAATGATAATACCAGGCAGGAGCCAACATAAATCATCTAAATCTTTATTATATGTGATTAAAATATTAAAGATAACAAAAGTGGTAGTAATAACTATATTGATAGCATTTAACAAAATGTTATTCATGATTGACACCTACTAGTATTAAAATAGCTTCTTAATAAATATGATAACACTATTTTCCAATAGGTAAATAAAAAGTATAGTTATTTTTAAAATATTATTTGTAGAATGCTAAAGTTTATTAATTCAAACAAGTGAGCATATATAGGGGTGTATAGTATTAATATGAAAAGAATATTTACATACTAAAAACCCTTAAAGTTGTACAATTCGTTAATATTTTTAGAATCAGATAACAAAAAAATGTGCAAAATCACTTTTGCACATTTACAAATACTAGTTTTCTGATAAGATTAATAATAACACTTTAAATAGCGCTTAATAAATGAAGGGGGCAAGTCTTATGACGTTTTACAATTTCATCATGGGTTTTCAAAATGATAACACACCATTTGGTATATTGGCCGAACACGTTAGTGAAGATAAAGCATTCCCTCGATTAGAAGAAAGACACCAAGTAATTAGAGCATATGTGATGTCTAATTACACAGATCATCAATTAATTGAAACTACAAATAGAGCTATTAGCTTATATATGGCAAATTAATTTGAGTAGTACCAATTATGATGTATTAGTGCATCCCAAATATCTTTTGTTTTAAAGTTTATTTCATCATTTCTTATCGAAAATGGTGTAATAATGTCTTTATCTAACCAAGTGTTTATAAGTTCATTTGGTACACCATCTAACAACATTTCACTTTTACTAATTATAAAACATTCCCAGTCAAGTGAAACATTTTGTGGATTCACATAATTACATTGATTATGATTATCCATAAACACTCACTCCTTTAAAATTCTGTACTCTTCATTGCGTTTTACCCCGTCACATTATCTTTTAAACTAAAATCATCATTACTTATGAAAAAAATGTACATCAAAAGCAAAGGTTTTCGCTACCGAAAAAGTTTAAATAATGGTTTAATATATTTGGTACTCATTTTAATAAAAAGAGAATACATTTTGAGCTATCAATACTTTTTATTGAAGAGGTGTTATTGTTGGCTAAAACGTTATATTTAATGCGCCACGGACAAACTTTGTTTAATTTTAAGGGACTAATTCAGGGATTTGGAGATTCGCCGCTAACAGAACTTGGAATTGCTCAAGCTCAAAAGGCACGTAGTTATTATGAAACTAAGGGGATAAACTTCGATTTATATGCATCATCAACGCAAGAACGCGCAAGTGACACACTTGAAAATGTTGCTCCTAACCAATCGTATCAACGTTTTAAGGGACTAAAGGAATGGCATTTTGGATTATTTGAAGGTGAGTCAGTCTATCTATTTGATAATCTATACAAGCCTGAGGACTTATTCGGAGATCGAATTGTTCCTTTCAAAGGAGAGGCAAGGCAACAAGTTGAAGATCGCATTGTGAAAACTTTACATGACATTATGTCTCAAACAAAGAATAATGCATTAGTCGTGAGTCATGGAACAATAATGGGAGTATTTTTAAGATATTGCCTTAAACTAGATGAAGCATTAAAGCATAATATCGGTAATTGTAATATCCTGAAATTTGAATATGACAATGGAACATTTAAATTTGTTGAGTTAATTGATCCAAATTTATAATAAATAAAGCGTTATACATAGACACAAGTATGTCTTTTGTATAACGCTTTTAAAATACAACTATATAACGCTTTAGAATATTAATTGAATAAGTTTTTGTAATATCATCAGAGCGACAATAATAATTATTATACTTGATATTTTATTGATTATTGTTAATAATTTTCCGGTTTTATCAATTGATCCAACCATTTTACCTAAAATTGCGAGTAAAAAGAACCATAACCATGAAACGCTGATACAAGCGATTGTAAACGCAATTTTATTGCTGCCACTATATAATGCAGCACTACTACCAATTACACCAATTGTATCTAAAATAGCATGTGGATTGAGTAAAGAAACTGATAAAGCAAAACTTACTTGTTTCATTGGAGACATAATTTGAGCTTCTCCATCTGTTGAGGGTTTATCATGCCAAATGGTCCAAGCCATATACATCAAGAAAATTAAACCAACTATATAAATAATTGCTTGAAGTACAGGTAAAGACATAATAATGATAGATACTCCTACCACTGCAATAATAATAAGTAAGCTGTCTGACAACCCGGCTGTAATTATTGCAGGCAATACATATCTATATTTTGGTTGATTAGCTCCTTGGTTAAAAATAAATACATTTTGTGCACCTAAAGGTAAAATTAGACCAATCGCTAAGATAAATCCATGAATAATTGCGGTTACCATTAAGTTTTGACACCCCTAAAAAATAGAATATTCTGAAAAAACTTATTGATATCATATCAAATAAAAAACAACTACTCAATAGTAGAGTAGTTGTATGAAAAAAAGATTAATATATGATTTGAATTTATGAGAAATGTAGAATATATAAAACTGTATTACTTATTAATCAAATCATAAAAAAGCCAATGTTCATCGAAATAGGTATTTCCGATTTTAATTGCATTTTTCTCAAAACCAAGAATGTCGAATCCTAGTGCACTATAGAAAACTTTAGCACCTATGTTGTTTGACACAATTGATGTAAGTAAAGATTCGTAATTGTTCTGCCGTGCATAATTAATAATGAAATTAATGAGCTCGCTATTTATCGATTTATCGTTATTAGTAACAAAGTTGTATTTAATTAATGATTTATGTTCTTTTCCAACGTATCGAATTTGTTCTAAGGCAGCTGTTGCGATAAGTGCTTCGTTTTCATAACAGCCAAATACAATACATTTCGGTGAACCTTGATTTAAAATGTCATGTATTAAGGTGTCAGTCATTGTTTGACTATAATGTGAATCTTGAGTGAATTCTTCATTGACTGTCGAAACAAGTCTCTTATACTCATTAAAATCATTATTCGTTAATGTTTTAATTTCAATCATTACTGACCTCCTTAATCATTATTAAGAAAGATTTTGTACTAAAAAAATTTCTTAATTACATATTAAAATGTTTATTAAAATTTTGCAATCATTGATTTATATGCACATTCTTGTAAATGGATTATCAATTTAATTATATTTATTTTTAAGTTCAGGAAATTATGGAATTGGTTATTGGTCGACACTGGACTTTTATTTGTAGACGGTATGCGAAGAAGTCAAGCCAGTATTGGAACCGGTCACATTTATGATGATTAAGAGACAATTATTTTCAGTTAAATATTGCCAGAAATTTCAATCACGATTAGAAAAAATAACCAACCAAAAATTTTTGGTTGGCAAATTTGAATTTTATGTGAATTTTATTAATAACGTTGAATAATCTCTTTAAGTTAATGCTAATCTACAACATTTATATTTAAATCGACATTAATATTTCCTTGAGTCGCTTTTGAATATGGACAAAATTCATGAGCCATTTGTAAATATTTTTCAGCTTCTTCTTGAGATATAACATTTTTAATTGTCGCATCAATTGAAACACTTAATTTAGGACTTTCTGAGTCTGGATCATCTTCTAGTCTCACTGTTAGTGTTACTTCTGGATGAGCATCACGCACTTTGTTTTGCTTTAAAATTAGGTCGAAGGCACCGTTGAAGCAAGATACATAACCTGCTGCAAATAATTGTTCGGGGTTAGTAGCTTTACCATCTGCTTGAGCAGGCGGAACGATATCAATATCTAATGCTCGATCATCAGTATAAACATGTCCTTTACGTCCGCCAACATTCGTCGCTTTAGTTTCATAATGTATTGCCATTCTTATAACCTCCTAATTTAAAATACATTTATGCTTTACCCATTAGAAAATACCTTAATCATATTCATTTATAGCATTGTTTGATTGAAGGATAAAAAGTTGTTGTTTACAATAAAAATAATGAGTATCTGAAATGAGGGATTTACTATGACACATGTGGAAGTAGTAGCGACTATCGCGCCACAATTATATATCGAAGAAACTTTAATTCAAAAAATTAATCATCGTATTGATGCAATAGACGTATTAGAATTACGAATTGATCAAATTGAAAATGTCACAGTTGATCAAGTGGCAGAAATGATTACAAAGCTGAAGGTTATGCAAGATTCATTTAAATTATTAGTTACGTATCGTACAAAGTTACAAGGTGGCTATGGGCAATTTACAAATGACTTGTATCTTAATTTAATATTAGACTTAGCAAATATCAATGGCATAGATATGATTGATATAGAATGGCAAGCAGATATTGACATTGAAAAACATCAACGAATCATTACACATTTGCAACAGTATAATAAAGAGGTGGTTATATCACATCATAATTTCGAAGGTACGCCTCCATTAGATGAATTGCAATTTATATTTTTTAAAATGCAAAAGTTCAACCCAGAATACGTTAAATTAGCAGTAATGCCACATAATAAAAATGATGTGTTAAATTTATTGCAGGCAATGTCTACATTTTCAGATACTATGGACTGCAAAGTTGTTGGTATTTCAATGTCTAAACTTGGACTAATAAGTAGAACGGCTCAAGGCGTTTTTGGTGGTGCGTTGACTTACGGTTGTATCGGAGAACCACAAGCTCCAGGACAGATTGATGTTACTGATTTAAAAGCGCAAGTGACTTTATACTAATAAAATGAATTAGGTTGCTTTTGTGTAAGTGCTGTCTTATAATTGAGAAGTATTATCATTGTTCGTGGAGGAGCGATTTTAGATGGAATTACAACAAGCAATAGCTAATAGAAGAAGTGTGAAAAAATTTAAAAGAGACATGCACATAGATGACGCATTGCTATATCAAGCAATTGAGAAAGCTGCTGATGCTCCAAATCATGGAATGAGGGAACCATGGAGAGTTGTGCATGTTCCGAAAGACAGATTAGGAGATATGAGTAAGGATATTTCTAAATTTGCATTTCCTAATGAATTAGATAAGCAACAATGTCATTATGATGCAGTAACGAAACTAGGTGGCATGTTATTGCTTATTTTAAAAACAGATCCAAGACAACGTCAAAATGATGAAAACTACTTTGCATTTGGTGCATATGCACAAAATCTTATGTTGTTACTTTATGAAGCGGGGATAGGTACATGTTGGAAATCGCCATTATATATCTATGATCCTAAAGTAAGAAAAACACTTGGTATAAAGAAAGATGAAGTTCTTGCTGGATTCTTATATTTAACGGATTTAGAAGAAGATATGCCTAAAGCACCACGTAAAAATAGAAACTTAATTACATTATATTAATATGTATAATTATAGAAAACATTAATAAAAGCTGAGACATGAATTGATGGACATCTATCGAGTTAGAGATTTAATCTAATTTACTAGAGTCGGTACAATCACAGTCTCAGCTTTTTATTGTGCAGTATATACACATTTGTATTTTAGTATTTATTTAAAAGTTTCTGCTAAAAATGATTCAACTTGTTCAGGTGACTTAGCATTTGCTGAATGAAGGTGTGCAATTTTGTCGCCGTTTTTAAATACTAGCAAGCTAGGGATACCCATAACTTCATTTTCAACAACTACATCTTCTAATTCATCACGATTAACAGTATACCATTGGTAATCATTATATTGTTCTACGATTGGGTCAATCCATAAATCCATAGCACGACAGTCTGGGCACCATCCTGCCTCAAATTTAACAATTACAGGTGTATCGCTATTAATTATAGATTTAAATGATTCATTACTTTTGATTGCTTGCATTGTAACAACTCCTCTAGATAGTTTAATAATTTTTATTATAGCTAAATTTATATCATAATAAAAAATTTTAGCTTCAAAATGAAAGCCTTTTGCTATGGAAAATGATATATTTATTTTAAATACATAAAGGAGGTTGCAGTCGTATGATTAAATTTTACCAATATAAGAATTGTACAACTTGTAAAAAGGCAGCAAAGTTTTTAGATGAATATGGCGTAAGTTATGAACCAATTGATATCGTTCAACATACACCTACAATAAATGAATTTAAAACAATAATTGCAAATACAGGCGTAGAAATTAATAAATTGTTTAATACACACGGTGCGAAATATCGTGAGCTTGATTTGAAAAATAAATTACAAACTTTATCAGATGATGAAAAGTTAGAGTTGTTATCATCTGATGGTATGTTAGTAAAGCGTCCTCTAGCAGTAATGGGCGATAAGATAACATTAGGATTCAAAGAAGATCAATATAAAGAAACTTGGTTAGCGTAAGCGTAATGTAAACGTTTACTAAATATCTCGATATTTAGATTCATTACATGTAAAATGAAATAAGCTATACAATTGTTAATTTTTATAAATATAGTTGAATAGCATCTAGCCTTATGGCATCATTAATGATGTAAAGATTAATTAGGAGGGGATTCTCTTGGCAGTACCAAATGAATTGAAATATTCAAAAGAGCATGAATGGGTTAAAGTTGAAGGTAATGTAGCAACAATTGGAATCACAGAATACGCACAAAGCGAGTTAGGTGATATTGTTTTTGTTGAATTACCAGAAACAGATGATGAAATTAATGAAGGGGATACGTTTGGTAGCGTAGAATCAGTTAAAACTGTATCAGAATTATATGCACCAATCTCTGGTAAAGTAGTTGAAGTCCACGAAGAACTAGAAGATAGTCCCGAATTTGTAAATGAATCTCCATACGAAAAAGCATGGATGGTAAAAGTAGAAATTAGTGATGAAAGTCAGCTTGAAGCTTTATTAACAGCTGAAAAATATTCAGAAATGATTGGTGAATAATCACCGTGTAACTCCTTAATCTAAGATTGAGGAGTTTATTTTTAGTCTGAGTAAGTAAATAATATGAAAGAAAATTTATTAGGCACTATTATTTGGAGTATTGTTACATTTTATTATTCAAGAATGATGAAAATAATGAATTTAGCTATTTTAAAAATAAAAATTGGGGGAAGTTAATATGCTAAACATTCAAGACGTTAGTCATCTTTCTAAAAAGGAGCAAAAAGCATATAACCGTTTCGTAGAATCTGTAGAAAACGGTAATTTACCAGTACTACCATGTATTGAAATAGATCTAAAAGAGATGCAAGAAGAAACTTTAAGCCAGAGTAAGATTGGTGGAATGCCATTTTTAAAATCTTTTAAAGATATACCATTAGATGAAAATAATGTACCAATGGTATTGTTAGCACAGATTAATTTGAATGATCTTCCAGAACAACAAGAATTATTTCCTGTAAATGAAGGGATATTGCAGTTTTGGATTAGTTCAGAAGATCAAATGTATGGTATGTCTGAAAATTTAAAGGGAAACAATATAAACTCAAGGCTTGTTTATATAAAAGAGCCAATTACAGATTTATCACTTGAAAATATTCAAATGCATTTGAAGTCATTAGATGCTGATAATGAGGATATCCCGTTCAGTGGAGCATTTTCTATAGAATTTAGATTGTCGAAACAAACTATTACATGTACTGATTATAAGTACGATGAGGACGTGCTTGCATTGTGGAATAAAGTCAATCCATCCTTCGCGCTAAAATCGATGTTTGGTGGATATGATGAATTAATGGAACCTGTGTGTAACACATTTACTGCTAAGGAGCCATTTAATCAACTTGGTGGTTATCCATATTTTGACCAAATAGATCCAAGAACGAACGATCAAGAACTGAAAATGTATGATAGAGTCTTACTGCAAATTGATTCTACAAGAGATGGTAATTCTTCGATTATATGGGGTGATTTGGGTATTGCCAATATCTTAGTAAAATCTACTGACCTTGAGGCTATGAAGTTTGATGATTACATGTATTCATGGGATTGCAGCTAAGAGAATCATAAAAATATATTACTTTAATAAGTGTAGTAACTATAGATCAATCTAGGGAGTGGGATAGAAATGAAAAAGAACCACTAGTGATTTATAATGTAGTGGTTCTTTTTCATAAGCCACAGCTAATGTGTACTTAAAAATAGGAATACATGAGTAAAACTCATGCATAAGAAATACTAATTTCTAAAGAAAAAGTATTTCTTTATGTTGGGGTCCACCCCAACTTGCATTGTTCGCAGAATTTCTTTTCGAAATTCTCTGTGTTGGGGCCCCGCTATAATTGAAAAAGCTTGTTATAGGTGTATTTTCTTTTGGTTAACTATTGGTAATATAACATTGTAGATTTTAGGATGTTGATTTATGGTTTAGCCTTTGTCTGTTTATGTAAAATGTCCTAGCTAGTCAAACATTGAGTTTGTAATTATTATATTAAGCTAGTTTAAATTTTTTGTGATTTATGTTTTATTCATACCAATTTTGTGAAATGATACAGTGACAGATGTTTATTGATTTTAAAGGGTGATGATGATGGCTATTGTAAATAAAGTGATAATTGTTGAAGGAAAATCTGATAAAAAAAGGGTGCAACAGGTTATTGCAGAACCAGTCAATATTATTTGTACTCATGGAACAATGAGTATAGATAAGCTTGATGATATGATAGAATCACTATATGATAAACAAGTTTTTGTATTAGCCGATTCTGATGACGAAGGAGATCGAATTAGAAATTGGTTTAAACGTTATTTGAGTGAATGTGAACATATATTTATTGATAAAACTTACTGTCAAGTTGCGAATTGCCCCAAACAATATTTGGCGCATGTACTTTCAAAACATGGCTTTACTTGTAAGAAAGAAACACCTTCCTTACCGAATATAAATAATGAAAGGTTAGTTTTAGTAAATGAATAATTCATTAGACATCAAAGATGTAACTACATTTTATGAGGAAGACAAACATTTAATCTTTGGTTATACACCAACATGTGGTACTTGTAAGGTTTCAGAAAGAATGTTAGACATTGCTAATGAAATATTGCAGTTGCCATTATTGAAAATAGATTTAAACTTTTATCCTCAGTTTTGTAAAGATATGCAAATCATGTCTACGCCGATTTTATTGTTGATGAATAAAGATAAAGAAGTAAAGCGAATTTATGCATTTAAATCGGTGACTGATTTGTTAGAAAATTTAAAATAGTTATTGACGAAATTTTACTAAGGTGTTAGGATTAATACAAATTAAATGATGCGTAAACTCTTATCGAGAGTGGTGGAGGGATGTGCCCTACGAAGCCCGGCAACCGTCTTATATAGAAATGGTGCCAATTCACATAAAGTTTTAACTTTTGAAGATGAGAGAAACAATACTACTATTGCTTTCTCAATTTTTCTATCGATATTGAGAAAGCATTTTTTATTTTATTAAGCAACACAGGGAGGAATCAACGTGATTGAATTAAAAGAAGTTGTTAAAGAATATCGGACTAAAAATAAAGAAGTCCTTGCTGTAGATCACGTTAATTTATCGATTCGAGCAGGATCGATTTATGGCGTCATTGGTTTTTCTGGAGCAGGAAAAAGTACTTTGATTCGAATGTTTAATCATTTAGAAGCGCCTACATCAGGTGAGGTTATTATAGATGGAGACCATATAGGCCAATTGTCCAAAAATGGATTAAGAGCAAAAAGACAAAAAGTAAGTATGATCTTCCAACATTTTAATTTGTTATGGTCAAGGACTGTGCTAAAAAATATTATGTTTCCGCTTGAAATAGCAGGTGTCCCTAGAAGGAGAGCAAAGCAAAAAGCATTAGAACTTGTCGAACTCGTCGGTTTAAAAGGTAGAGAAAAGGCTTATCCATCAGAGTTATCAGGTGGACAAAAGCAACGTGTTGGGATTGCACGAGCGTTAGCTAATGATCCAACGGTCTTGCTTTGTGATGAGGCAACAAGTGCACTTGATCCGCAAACAACAGATGAAATTTTAGATCTACTACTAAAAATTAGAGAACAACAAAATTTAACAATTGTACTAATTACGCATGAAATGCATGTCATTCGTCGTATTTGTGATGAAGTTGCAGTTATGGAAAGTGGTAAAGTGATAGAACATGGACCGGTGACACAGGTTTTTGAAAATCCGCAACACACTGTGACAAAACGATTTGTGAAAGAAGATTTAAATGATGATTTCGAAACATCTTTAACAGAATTAGAGCCATTAGAAAAAGATGCTTATATCGTTAGATTAGTTTTCGCTGGTTCAACAACAACCGAGCCTATTGTATCGAGTCTATCAACTGCCTATGATATTAAAATTAATATTTTAGAAGCAAATATTAAAAATACCAAAAATGGAACAGTCGGCTTTTTAGTTCTGCATATTCCATATATTTCAAGTGTAGATTTCGGAAAATTCGAAAAAGAGTTAATTGAGCGACAAGTTAAAATGGAGGTGTTAAGACATGGGTAAATCATTTAGTGAAATTATAAATGAAATGATTACAATGCCTAATATTCAGTGGCCAGAAGTTTGGACTGCAATAGTCGAAACACTATACATGACAGTCGTCTCAACTATATTTGCATTTATACTCGGTCTTATTTTAGGTGTGTTATTATTCTTGTCTGCTAAAGGTAAGTCTATCGGTGCAAGGTTATTTTATTCTATCGTTTCTTTCATTGTTAACTTATTTAGAGCGATACCATTTATTATTTTAATTTTATTATTAATACCATTTACAAGTTTGATACTTGGAACGATAAGTGGTCCGACAGGTGCGTTACCAGCCTTGATCATTGGTGCAGCGCCGTTTTATGCAAGGCTCGTAGAAATTGCTTTTAAAGAAATTGATAAAGGTGTCATCGAAGCGGCCTGGTCAATGGGTGCTAATACTTGGACAGTAATTCGTAAAGTCCTCTTACCTGAAGCCATGCCAGCGCTAGTGTCTGGCATTACAGTTACAGCAATCGCTTTAGTTGGTTCAACGGCAGTTGCAGGTGTAATTGGTGCCGGTGGTTTAGGAAATTTAGCATACTTAACAGGTTTCACTCGAAATCAAAATGATGTCATTTTAGTATCAACAGTTTTTATTTTAATTATTGTATTTATAATCCAATTCATTGGGGATTGGCTTACAAATAAACTTGATAAACGATAAATTGGGGGTTTCATTTTATGAAAAAATTATTTGGTCTTATTTTAGTATTAACATTTGCAGTTGTATTAGCAGCTTGCGGTAATGGAAGCAAAAGTGGCGGTGACGACAAGAAAATAACAGTAGGTGCTTCACCAGCACCACATGCTGAAATTTTAGAAAAAGCAAAACCATTATTAGAGAAAAAAGGTTATGAACTAGATATTAAAACAATTAACGATTACACTACGCCTAATAAATTACTAGACAAAGGTGAAATTGACGCAAACTATTTCCAACACACACCATATTTAAACACAGAGAAAAAGGATAAAGGTTACAAAATCGTAAGTGCCGGTGATGTTCACTTAGAACCTATGGCTGTGTACTCTAAAAAGTATAAAAGTTTAAAAGAATTACCAAAAGGTGCAACAGTCTATGTGTCTAATAATCCAGCTGAACAAGGACGTTTCTTAAAATTCTTCGTTGATGCAGGTTTGATTAAAATCAAAAAAGGCGTAAAAATTGAAGATGCTAAGTTTAGTGATATTACAGAGAATAAAAAAGATATTAAGTTTAATAATAAACAATCAGCAGAATTCTTACCTAAAATTTATCAAAATGAAGACGCTGATGCTGTTATCATTAATTCAAACTTTGCAATCGAACAAAAACTAAATCCTAAAAAAGATTCTATTGCTGTAGAAAGTGCGAAAGATAATCCTTATGCAAACTTAATTGCTGTTAAAGAAGGACATCAAGATGATAAGAAAATCAAAGCATTAATTGAAGTATTACAATCTAAAGATATTCAAGACTTTATTAATGAAAAATACAACGGTGCAGTTATTCCTGCTAAATAATTATTAATTAGAGCTCATTGACTGATATGCTCCCATCAAAGTAGACATTGAAAAAATGCAAACTTTGATGGGAGTTTTTTTAAATTAGAATCAATATGAAATGTGGAAGATTTAATATGATAAGAGATGGATAACTATATATAAATGATTATCAAGTCATTATGTATTAAGTGAAAGCCTATATGATTCTGTGACTTCAATCAATGTCCAAAGCTTTACAATATTATATAAGCAGTAGTTGATTGAATGAAAATACGATTGTAACAACCTTTTTACAATAATTGCGGGGCCCCAACATAGAGGATTTCGAAAAGAAATTCTACAGGCAGTGCGAGTTGGGGTTGGGCCCAATACAGAAGCTGATGGAAAGCCAGCATACAATAATTGCGGGGCCCCAACATAGAGGATTTCGAAAAGAAATTCTACAAACAATGCAAGTTGGGGGGCGAGGCCCCAACATAGTAGCTGGCGGAAAGGCAGCATACAATAATGTGCAAGTTGGCGGGGCCCCAACATAGAGAAATTGGATTCCCAATTTCTACAGACAATGGAAGTTGGGGTGTGACGACGAAATAAATTTTGCGAAAATATCATTTCTGTCCCACTCCCAAGAACCATTACATAATAAATCAATAGTGATTCTTTATTATTTCAGTCGCACTCCCTCAAGTTAATGATGAATCTATTTCGCTAGTTATAAAATGACGTCAAATCAATATCAAAAATTATTTAAGTAAAATGTTTAGATAATTTTTCAGTGGGTAAGTATTATATATAACATTTAATTATTCCGAGGAGGCATTTATTATGGCAGACGAAAGTAAATTTGAACAAGCTAAAGGTAATGTTAAAGAAACAGTAGGTAATGTTACTGATAATAAAAATTTAGAAAACGAAGGTAAAGAAGATAAAGCTTCTGGTAAAGCGAAAGAATTCGTTGAAAATGCAAAAGAAAAAGCAACTGATTTTATTGATAAAGTAAAAGGTAACAAAGGCGAGTAATTTTACTTTTTATTCCTAATACACTGCACATGCCACTTAGTCGGTATAACCATCGGCTAGGTGGTTTTTTGTATTAAAAAAGTGGATACCAAAATTTATTAATAATTATTTTAATGTTAGAAAAAAACTAAATAAAAACTCGCTAATGATATCCAATAATATGTATACAAAACGAGACATATATTGCATATGATTAACGAGATACTGAATATATTTTATCACCCCTAAAATGATTATTCATTTTCAGCGGTAATTCGACCTAAAGTCAAACTTACAATAAAACCGATGATAAATACTACTAATGAAACGAACCACATCACGATATTAGTTGGTAAACCTGGAAATACTGCAAAGAGGGAGCCAACAACAAAACCAATGATTAACGCAAAAGTCATTAGTTTATGATGTGTTAGGAAATACTGGATAATTTTGCTTGAAATAATGAATCCAGCAAGCACGCCAAATCCGACTGCAAGTAATATAGGAAGACCGGCAAAGTTAAGTTTAACAACTTCAGATATGGCTAGCATGACTGTGCCATAGACGCCAAATACTAATAACATAAATGACCCTGAAATACCTGGGAGTAACATAGCACTAGATGCACACATACCTGCAATAAAGTATTTAATAATAAGACCAGTTGATAGAGTAAGTGTTTCTCCAGCATGTTTATCGCCATTATTCATTAATGTAATAACAATTAAGATAGCGATACCAGCTATAACCATCATGTAATGTTTAGTTGTAAATGACGTTTTATAGTTAGAAATTTTCAATAAATATGGAACGATACCAATGATTAATCCACCAAAGAAAAACATAGTTGGAATATGGTGTTGGCTTAATAAATAATTAAAAAGATTACTTAGTGATCCCATTGCCAGTAACATTCCAATTATAATGGGGATTAAAAATGTAAAACTTGGCCAAAAACGTCGTGAGAATATGCCGCTAATTGAAGCGATAAATTGATTGTATATACCTAACAATAATGCGATAGTCCCACCGCTAACACCAGGTACCAAGTCACTCGTTCCCATAGCAAAACCTTTGAGAATATTAATCCATTTAAATTGTTGCATGAATAACTCCTTTCAAACGATTGGAATAAAATCATAAATAGCATCATACCATATTACAAATGTCCTAGTGAAATGATAACATATTTTAAATTCATAAAATCCATTGAGAAATTATGTCTACTTATTATCATTTATATTTTTAAAAGAGAGCGGATTAGAGTTGTACTTTAGAGTTATTAAAAATAATAAAAAGGGTTTAAGTTGTTTATATTAAGGTATAAGTAAGTTATAATTAACTGAACGCATTATTACAAAGTCTTTTTGACTACAAATTAAAATTATTATAAACTAGTTAAGAAAACTTTATATTTTACGGAGGGAATATAAAATGGCATCAACATTAGAAATCAAAGACCTACATGTGTCTATTGAGGATAAAGAAATCTTAAAAGGTGTTAACTTGACAATTAACACTGATGAAATACATGCGATTATGGGACCAAACGGGACAGGTAAATCAACTTTATCATCTGCAATTATGGGACACCCAAGCTATGAAGTAACTAAAGGAGAAGTACTTTTAGACGGTGTAAATATTTTAGAATTAGAAGTTGATGAAAGAGCAAAAGCAGGATTATTCTTGGCAATGCAATATCCATCAGAAATTACAGGTGTTACAAATGCTGATTTCATGCGTTCAGCTATCAATGCGAAACGTGAAGAAGGACAAGAAATCAACTTAATGCAATTTATTAAGAAATTAGATAAAAATATGGATTTTCTAGACATAGATAAAGACATGGCACAACGTTATTTAAATGAAGGTTTCTCAGGTGGAGAGAAGAAACGTAACGAAATCTTACAATTAATGATGTTAGAACCTAAGTTTGCAATCTTAGATGAAATCGATTCAGGGTTAGACATCGATGCATTAAAAGTTGTATCTAAAGGTATTAACCAAATGCGTGGGGAAAACTTTGGTGCATTAATGATCACACACTACCAACGATTATTAAATTACATTACTCCTGATAAAGTACATGTAATGTATGCTGGTAAAGTCGTTAAATCTGGTGGTCCAGAATTAGCAAAACGTCTTGAAGAAGAAGGATATGAATGGGTTAAAGAAGAGTTCGGTTCAGCTGAATAATCTTATTAATACAGTATCCATGAGATGTTCATCTATATATGATGAAAATGAACATTTATACGAAATAGTAAATTTCATCAAGTAGGAGGAAAAAGTTATGACAACTGATATTTTGAACATTTCTGAAGAACAACTTGTTGATTATTCTAAAGCCCACAATGAACCTTCTTGGATGACAGAATTACGTAAAAAAGCTTTGAAATTAACAGAAACTTTAGAAATGCCAAAACCTGATAAAACAAAATTAAGAAAATGGGATTTTGATTCTTTTAAACAACACGATGTAAAAGGTGATGTTTATCAATCTTTATCACAATTACCTGAGTCAGTAAGAGAAATTATTGACGTAAATCATTCTAAAAACTTAGTAATTCAACATAATAATACGATTGCGTACACACAAGTTGATGATAATGCATCGAAAGATGGCGTTATCGTTGAAGGTTTAGCAGACGCTCTTATGAATCATAGTGATTTAGTACAAAAGTACTTTATGAAAGATGCAGTAACAGTAGATGAACATCGTATCACAGCGCTACACACGGCATTAGTTAATGGTGGCGTATTTGTTTATGTTCCTAAAAATGTAGTTGTAGAACATCCAGTACAATACGTTGTGTTGCACGACGACGAAAATGCAAGCTTTTATAACCATGTCATCATCGTTACTGAAGAAAGCGCCGAAGTCACATATGTTGAAAATTACCTATCAAATGCATCTGGTGAAGGAAATCAATTAAATATTATTTCTGAAGTGATTGCTGGTGCAAATTCAAATATCACATATGGCTCAGTAGACTATATGGATAAAGGCTTTACAGGTCATATCATTCGACGTGGTATTACTGAAGCGGATGCCTCAATTAATTGGGCACTAGGTTTAATGAATGAGGGTAGCCAAATTATTGATAATACAACAAATTTATTTGGTGATCGTTCAACAAGTTCACTTAAATCAGTAGTTGTAGGTACAGGCGAACAAAAAATTAATCTAACATCTAAAATCGTACAATATGGTAAAGAAACAGATGGTTATATCCTTAAACATGGTGTTATGAAAGAACATGCATCATCTGTATTTAATGGTATCGGCTACATTAAGCATGGTGGAACTAAATCAATTGCTAATCAGGAATCACGTGTATTAATGTTATCCGAACATGCTCGTGGTGACGCGAATCCTATTTTATTAATTGATGAAGATGATGTACAAGCTGGTCATGCTGCATCAGTAGGTCGTGTTGATCCAGATCAACTTTACTATTTAATGAGTCGTGGTATTTCTCAAAGAGAAGCGGAACGTCTTGTTATACATGGTTTCTTAGATCCAGTAGTACGTGAATTACCTATCGAAGACGTTAAACGTCAATTGAGAGAAGTAATTGAACGCAAAGTTTCTAAATAATATTTTGAAAATAAAAGTTTGTAATAGATATAGACTGTCGATATTGGTATAAGACTAATACAACGTCAGTATTTAAATGATTAGGATTTTTATTTAAGAAAGGTCGTGAATGAAGTGGCCGAACACTCATTTGACGTTAATGAAGTAATCAAGGATTTTCCGATATTAGATCAAAAGGTCAATGGCAAACGTTTAGCATATCTTGATTCAACAGCGACAAGTCAAACGCCTGTGCAAGTGTTAAATGTTTTAGAGGATTACTACAAGCGTTATAATTCAAACGTTCATCGTGGTGTTCATACATTAGGATCATTGGCAACTGATGGTTATGAAAATGCTCGTGAAACCGTTCGTCGTTTTATTAATGCGAAGTATTTTGAAGAAATCATTTTCACACGCGGAACAACTGCATCGATTAACCTTGTAGCACATAGCTATGGTGATGCAAATGTTGAAGAGGGCGATGAAATTGTTGTCACTGAAATGGAACATCATGCCAATATTGTTCCTTGGCAACAGTTAGCAAAGCGTAAAAATGCGACATTGAAATTTATACCAATGACAGCTGACGGGGAATTAAACATCGAAGATATTAAGCAAACGATTAATGATAAAACAAAGATCGTTGCTATTGCACATATTTCTAATGTACTCGGTACAATTAATGATGTTAAAACCATTGCAGAAATAGCTCATCAACATGGTGCAATTATCAGTGTTGATGGGGCGCAAGCAGCACCACATATGAAACTTGATATGCAAGAAATGAATGCTGATTTTTATAGTTTTAGTGGACATAAAATGCTTGGACCAACAGGTATTGGCGTATTATTTGGTAAACATGAGTTACTACAAAAAATGGAACCGATTGAGTTCGGTGGCGACATGATTGATTTTGTAAGTAAGTATGATGCAACATGGGCTGATTTACCTACTAAATTTGAGGCGGGTACTCCATTAATTGCTCAAGCAATTGGGCTTGCAGAAGCTATTCGATATTTAGAACGCATAGGTTTTGATGCAATTCATAAATATGAACAAGAATTAACGATATATGCTTATGAGCAAATGTCTGCAATTGAAGGAATTGAAATTTATGGCCCGCCAAAGGATCGTCGTGCAGGTGTAATAACGTTTAATTTACAAGATGTACATCCACACGATGTTGCTACAGCCGTAGATACAGAAGGTGTAGCGGTTAGAGCTGGGCATCATTGTGCGCAACCGTTAATGAAATGGTTAAATGTGTCTTCAACAGCTAGAGCGAGTTTTTATATATACAACACGAAAGAAGACATTGATCAGTTAATAAATGCCTTGAAACAAACGAAGGAGTTTTTCTCTTATGAATTTTAATAATCTAGATCAATTATATAGATCTGTCATTATGGATCATTATAAAAATCCTAGAAATAAAGGTGTATTAGATAACGGGTCTATGACAGTAGATATGAATAACCCGACATGCGGTGACCGTATACGACTAACATTTGATATAGAAGACGGCATTATAAAAGATGCTAAGTTTGAAGGTGAAGGTTGTTCGATTTCAATGGCAAGTGCATCGATGATGACACAAGCTGTTAAAGGTCATTCACTTGGAGAAGCAATGCAAATGAGCCAAGAATTTACGAAAATGATGCTTGGTGAAGACTATGTGATTACAGAAGAAATGGGAGATATTGAAGCATTGCAAGGTGTATCTCAATTCCCAGCTCGTATTAAATGTGCCACATTAGCTTGGAAAGCATTGGAAAAAGGTACTGTTGCTAAAGAAGGTAAAGCAGAAGGTACGACTGAAGAAGAATAGAATGCTGTTAATCATAGATGATTTTGATATTAGACATATAAAAGTATAAAAATTTTTATAAGATGTCATGTCATTGTTATAATATGGTTTACATCATGAATTAAAAACTTACGCACGCCGTTGTAAATATATTTTTAAGGAGTGATTGAAATGGCTAAAAAAGCACCTGATGTTGGGGATTATAAATATGGATTCCACGACGATGATGTGTCCATTTTCAGATCAGAACGTGGTTTAACTGAGAATATCGTTAGAGAAATTTCTAACATGAAAAATGAGCCGGAATGGATGTTAGATTTCCGTCTTAAATCATTAAAATTGTTTTATAAAATGCCAATGCCTCAATGGGGTGGCGACTTATCAGAATTGAATTTCGATGACATTACTTACTATGTAAAGCCTTCAGAACAAGCTGAACGTTCATGGGATGAAGTGCCAGAAGAAATTAAAAGAACTTTCGATAAATTAGGAATTCCTGAAGCTGAACAAAAATATTTAGCTGGAGTTTCTGCTCAATATGAATCTGAAGTTGTTTACCATAATATGGAAAAAGAACTTGAAGAAAAAGGTATTATCTTTAAAGATACAGATAGTGCTTTACAAGAAAATGAAGAATTATTCAAAAAATACTTTGCTTCTGTAGTACCTGCAGCAGATAACAAATTTGCGGCGTTAAACTCAGCAGTATGGTCAGGTGGTTCGTTCATTTATGTACCTAAAAATATCAAACTAGATACGCCACTACAAGCTTATTTCCGTATTAACTCTGAGAACATGGGTCAATTTGAACGTACATTAATCATTGCTGATGAAGGTGCTTCTGTACATTACGTAGAAGGTTGTACTGCACCAGTTTATACAACTAGTTCTTTACACTCTGCTGTTGTGGAAATCATTGTGCATAAAGATGCGCACGTTCGTTATACTACGATTCAAAACTGGGCGAACAATGTATACAATTTAGTTACGAAACGTACTTTTGTTTATGAAAACGGAAATATGGAATGGGTAGATGGTAACTTAGGTTCTAAGTTAACGATGAAATATCCAAACTGTGTTCTTTTAGGTGAAGGTGCAAAAGGTAGTACATTATCTATTGCATTTGCTGGTAAAGGACAAGTTCAAGATGCCGGTGCTAAAATGATTCATAAAGCGCCAAATACATCTTCAACGATTGTTTCTAAATCTATTTCTAAAAATGGTGGTAAAGTTATTTATCGTGGTATTGTACATTTTGGACGTAAAGCAAAAGGCGCTCGTTCAAATATTGAGTGTGATACATTAATCTTAGATAACGAATCAACATCAGATACAATTCCATATAACGAAGTATTCAACGATCAAATATCATTAGAACATGAAGCGAAGGTTTCAAAAGTTTCTGAAGAACAATTATTCTATCTAATGAGTCGTGGTATTTCTGAAGAAGAAGCGACAGAAATGATTGTTATGGGATTCATCGAACCATTTACAAAAGAACTTCCAATGGAATACGCGGTCGAAATGAACCGTTTAATCAAGTTCGAAATGGAAGGTAGTATTGGATAGCTTTAAACCGCGATGTTAAGCTATTCTTGACTTCCGGAAATGACTATTGATACCATTTTGATACCGAATATAACAAAAAGCCACATTACTGTGGCTTTTTTTGTTTTATAACTAAATCGGATTGATAGATAAGCTTTGTACTTATTTATCAGTCCGATTTTTGATTTGTGTAAAAAATAATCATTGATGGTGGATAAAGCGACAACACAAACACAACATGATTGTGGCATTAGAGTGCTGGTCTTTATTAAATTAATTGAAAACTACATCAAATATTCTTTAAAGATAATTCGATATTAGTTCTATTAAGATTCGTTGTATAAGTGAGTTAAAATAAGAAAACTATTAATAATATTAAGTTCACTACAGATGTTGCTAATGGACCGTAAGTTTTAAAGACATCTTTACTTTTATAACCAACAATCGCATCTAAAAATTGAACTAAAATCATTGCAATGGATATAGTTATCAAAAATATAGCACTATGAATGACTAAAGAAAAAATAGCTAATAAAAATAAAGGTAAGCTTCGACTAAGTGCATAATATGCATTTATATTATGGCTAGATGCACATGCTTGAAATGAATAACCTAAACTTACACTGGCGCTAATGATTGTAAATATTGCTAAAACAAAATACATGTTAATCCTTCTTTCTATATTTGAATATAAACAAGTACTTGTCTAAAGATATTTAAAAGATAATTAGAATAAATTTATGAGAAACTTGTTGTTATCATTATAACGGTTTCAAATCATTACAACTATGTCATAAACTGAATTTGTTGAAATTTTTCATTATGTAAATTTATTCGTAACAATCAGGTCGAACTATAGCATCATTTTACTAATGAATGCATTAAAGTAACTATGATTAAAAATGCATATTAATTATCATTATTAAGTCTATTATATATAATGAATTTTAACTGGTTTATTAAACGAGAACGTCGGGAATTAAGTAACTACAATAAAAATAAGATATGACAATAAGGAGACTACACGCGTGATCATTGCCATAATTATATTGATATTTATTTCGTTTTTCTTTTCAGGAAGCGAGACGGCATTAACGGCTGCTAATAAAACAAAATTTAAAACTGAAGCTGACAAAGGTGATAAAAAAGCAAAAGGCATTGTAAAGTTACTTGAAAAACCAAGTGAGTTTATTACAACGATTCTAATTGGGAATAATGTTGCGAATATTTTATTACCAACACTTGTTACAATTATGGCTTTACGTTGGGGGATTAGCGTTGGTATTGCATCAGCTGTTTTAACAGTTGTTATCATTTTGATTTCCGAAGTGATCCCCAAGTCTGTCGCTGCAACATTTCCAGATAAAATAACAAGGCTTGTATATCCAATTATTAATATTTGTGTAATTGTGTTCCGTCCTATCACACTACTTTTAAATAAGTTGACGGACAGTATTAATCGAAGTTTATCTAAGGGTCAACCTCAAGAACATCAATTTTCAAAAGAAGAATTTAAAACAATGTTAGCAATTGCTGGACATGAAGGTGCTTTAAATGAAATTGAGACGAGTAGGTTGGAAGGTGTCATTAATTTTGAAAATTTAAAAGTAAAAGATGTTGATACAACACCTAGAATTAATGTGACGGCATTTGCTTCAAATGCGACATACGAAGAAGTTTATGAAACGGTTATGAATAAGCCATACACTAGATATCCAGTGTACGAGGGAGATATTGATAACATTATTGGGGTGTTTCATTCTAAATATCTGTTGGCTTGGAGTAATAAAAAAGAAGATCAAATTACAAACTATTCAGCTAAGCCATTATTTGTGAATGAACACAATAAAGCTGAATGGGTATTACGTAAGATGACTATTTCTAGAAAACATTTAGCAATTGTGTTGGACGAATTTGGTGGTACTGAAGCGATAGTGTCACATGAAGACTTAATTGAAGAATTATTAGGTATGGAAATTGAAGATGAGATGGATAAAAAGGAAAAAGAAAAACTTTCTCAACAGCAAATTCAATTTCAACAACGGAAAAATCGCAACGTATCTATATAAGGAGCGAACAGCTATGTGGAATAAGAATCGACTTACTCAAATGTTAAGTATTGAATATCCAATTATACAAGCAGGTATGGCAGGAAGTACGACACCGAAATTAGTTGCATCAGTAAGTAACAGTGGTGGATTAGGCACAATAGGCGCAGGTTACTTTAATACGCAGCAATTAGAAGACGAAATAGATTATGTACGCCAATTAACGTCAAATTCTTTTGGTGTAAATGTCTTTGTACCAAGTCAACAATCATATACCAGTAGTCAAATTGAAAATATGAATGCATGGTTAAAACCTTATCGACGCGCATTACATTTAGAAGAGCCGGTTGTAAAAATTACCGAAGAACAACAATTTAAGTGTCATATTGATACGATAATTAAAAAGCAAGTGCCTGTATGTTGTTTTACTTTTGGAATTCCAAATGAATCTATTATAAAAAGATTGAAAGAAGCAAACATTAAGCTAATAGGTACAGCAACAAGTGTTGATGAAGCTATTGCGAATGAAAAAGCGGGTATGGATGCTATCGTTGCTCAAGGTAGTGAAGCAGGTGGACATCGTGGTTCATTTTTAAAACCTAAAAATCAATTACCTATGGTTGGAACAATATCTTTAGTGCCACAAATTGTAGATGTCGTTTCAATTCCGGTCATTGCCGCTGGTGGAATTATGGACGGTAGAGGAGTTTTGGCAAGTATTGTCTTAGGTGCAGAAGGGGTACAAATGGGCACCGCATTTTTAACATCACAAGATAGTAATGCATCAGAACTACTGCGAGACGCAATTATAAATAGTAAAGAAACAGATACAGTCGTTACAAAAGCGTTTAGTGGAAAGCTTGCACGCGGTATCAACAATAGGTTTATCGAAGAAATGTCCCAATACGAAGGCGACATCCCAGATTATCCAATACAAAATGAGCTAACAAGTAGCATAAGAAAAGCCGCAGCAAACATCGGCGACAAAGAGTTAACACATATGTGGAGTGGACAAAGCCCGCGACTAGCAACAACGCATCCCGCCAACACCATCATGTCCAATATAATCAATCAAATTAATCAAATCATGCAATATAAATAATCGACCGCAATCCACAAAAGCACAAGCACCCCCAAACATTATTTTAGTGCTTGCCATTTTTGTGGATTGCGTTTCTATTTTACCAATCTAGTCAAACGAAAACATCAAACTAAAGTTCGCTGAAATGATTATAATTAAACGAAATCATCAAGCTAAAGATCACTGAAATGATTATAGTCAAACGAAATTATCGAGCTGAAGATCACTGAAATGATTATAGTCAAACGAAATCATCGAGCTAAAGTTCGCTGAAATGATTATGATCAAACGAAAACATCAAACTAAAGTTCGCTGAAATGATTATGATAAAAGTTATATGGTATGATGACATTGGTGATATATATGATAAACATCGGATTAACAGGTTGGGGTGATCACTATTCATTATATGAAGATTTAGAACGCCAAACCGATAAACTTAAAACATATGCTGGACATTTTCCGGTTGTCGAATTAGATGCGACATACTATGCGATACAACCGGAAAGAAATATATTGAAATGGATAAAAGAAACGCCTGATACATTTGAATTTGTGGTCAAAATTCATCAAGCACTCACATTGCATGCAGACTACAAAACATTTGCAGATACAAGGCAAGAACTATTTGACCAATTTAAGAATATGTTAGAGCCCTTACAAACACAGAAAAAATTAGCAATGGTATTGGTTCAATTTCCTCCATGGTTTGACTGCAATGCACAAAATATCAAATATATTTTGTATGTAAGACAGCAATTACAAGCATTTCCAATGTGTGTAGAATTTAGGCATCAATCATGGTTTAGTGATGCATTTAAAGAACAAACATTGGCATTTTTAACAGAACATCAAATCATTCATGCAGTAGTTGATGAACCACAAGTGAAAGATGGCAGTGTACCTTTAGTCAATCGAATCACAAATGAAATTGCGTTTGTACGTTATCATGGACGTAATCATTACGGTTGGACTAAGAAAGATATGTCAGATCAAGAATGGCGAGATGTACGCTATTTATATGATTATAATGAGCAAGAATTAATAGACTTGGCACAAAAGGCACAAATATTAGCTCAAAAAGCTAAGAAAGTTTACGTCATATTTAACAATAATTCTGGTGGTCATGCAGCAAATAATGCCAAAACATATCAGCGATTATTGAATATAGAATATGAAGGGTTAGCACCACAACAATTAAAATTATTTTAAGAGGCGACGACTATGTTATTAACAATTACATTATTAGTTCTAATCGGTGGTTTGTCAGCAATCATCGGATCAATCGTTGGTATTGGAGGCGGCATTATAATCGTTCCGACATTGGTCTATTTAGGTGTTGAACATGGGTTATTACATAATATTACAACGCAAATAGCGATTGGGACATCGTCTGTCATTCTAATTGTGACAGGACTTTCTTCATCGCTTGGATATCTAAAAACAAAACAAGTTGATATTAAAAATGGCTCTATCTTTTTATTTGGATTATTACCAGGTTCATTGCTTGGGTCATTCATTAGTAGATATTTAACATTTGAGTCATTTAATTTATATTTTGGAATCTTTTTAATCTTTGTAGCTATTTTATTAATGGTAAGAAATAAGATTAAACCGTTTAAAATATTTGATAAACCAAAGTATGAAAAAACTTATGTAGACGCTAAAGGTAAAACATATCATTATAGTGTGCCACCATTGTTTGCTTTTATTACAACGTTTTTAATTGGTATATTGACAGGTTTATTTGGTATTGGAGGTGGCGCACTAATGACGCCACTAATGCTTATTGTATTTAGATTTCCACCTCATGTAGCTGTTGGAACAAGTATGATGATGATTTTCTTTTCAAGTGTCATGAGTTCTATAGGGCACATTGCTCAAGGGCACGTAGCTTGGGGTTATGCAATCATTTTAATTATTTCTAGTTATTTTGGTGCGAAAATCGGTGTCAAAGTGAACCAATCAATTAAATCAGATACGGTAGTAACAATACTTAGAACGGTAATGCTATTGATGGGTATTTATTTAATTATTCGTGCACTGATTTAATACAACTTTAAAAGGAGGACGTCAATTTGAGGCTTACAATTTATCATACGAACGATATTCATAGTCATTTACATGAATACGAACGCATTAAAGCATATATGGCAGAACAACGGCCACGACTTAATCATCCTTCTTTGTATGTTGATCTAGGTGATCATGTAGATTTATCCGCACCTATAACTGAAGCAACTTTAGGTAAAAAGAATGTGGCATTACTAAATGAAGCAAAATGTGATGTTGCAACAATCGGTAATAATGAAGGGATGACCATTTCACACGAAGCTTTAAATCACCTTTACGACGAAGCAAAATTTATAGTGACATGTAGCAATGTTATAGATGAATCAGGTCATTTACCAAATAATATCGTTTCTTCTTATATTAAGGATATAGACGGTGTGAAAATACTATTCGTTGCAGCGACAGCACCTTTCACCCCATTTTATCGTGCACTAGATTGGATTGTTACCGATCCACTTGAATCTATAAAAGAAGAAATTGAACATCAACGAGGTAAATTTGATGTATTAATCGTGCTAAGTCATTGTGGCATTTTCTTCGATGAAACATTATGCCAAGAATTGCCTGAAATTGATGTCATTTTTGGTAGTCATACGCATCATTATTTTGAACATGGTGAAATCAATAATGGTGTACTGATGGCGGCAGCTGGAAAGTATGGTAATTATCTTGGAGAGGTTAATTTAACTTTTGAGGCACATAAAGTAGTACATAAAACTGCAAAGATTATTCCTTTAGAAACATTACCTGAAGTTAAAACTTCATTTGAAGAAGAAGGAAAAACGCTAATGTCCAATCCAGTAATTCAACATCCAGTAGTGCTTAAGCGTAGTATGAACCACATAACTGAAGCTGCATACTTATTAGCTCAAAGTGTTTGTGAGTATACACATGCACAATGTGCCATCATCAATGCTGGCTTACTCGTTAAAGATATTGTAAAAGATGAAGTGACAGAATATGACATTCATCAAATGTTACCGCATCCGATTAATATGGTAAGGGTTAGACTTTCTGGTGTGAAATTAAAAGAGATTATAGCTAAAAGTAATAAACAAGAGTATATGTATGAACATGCACAAGGTTTGGGTTTCAGAGGGAATATATTTGGAGGATATATTCTTTATAATTTAGGGTACATTCATTCTACAGGGCGTTACTATCTGAATGGAGAAGAAATCGAAGACGGCAAAGAATATGTACTAGGTACGATAGATATGTATACGTTCGGTCGTTATTTCCCAACATTGAAAGAATTACCAAAAGAGTATTTAATGCCAGAGTTTTTAAGAGATATATTTAAAGAAAAATTATTGGAATATTAAAAAGTAAGATTATTGGATTTTCATTTGTCATGAATTTCGATATAATGTTTAAAGATACACTTAACAGGAGGGTATGTGTTGTTATGGCGACAAAAAACGAGGAAATATTACGTAAACCGGATTGGTTGAAAATAAAATTAAATACCAACGAAAACTATACAGGACTTAAGAAGATGATGAGGGAAAAAAATCTTAATACTGTATGTGAAGAAGCTAAATGTCCTAATATACATGAATGTTGGGGTGCACGTCGTACAGCGACATTTATGATTTTAGGTGCCGTATGTACAAGAGCTTGTCGTTTTTGTGCGGTTAAGACAGGTTTACCTAATGAACTTGATTTAAATGAGCCTGAACGTGTAGCTGAATCAGTTGAATTAATGAACTTGAAACACGTTGTTATCACTGCTGTTGCGCGTGATGATTTAAGAGATGCTGGTTCAAATGTTTATGCTGAGACAGTACGTAAAGTCAGAGAAAGAAATCCATTTACAACGATTGAAATTTTACCATCAGATATGGGCGGGGACTATGATGCGTTAGAAACATTAATGGCTTCAAGACCTGACATTTTAAACCATAATATTGAAACTGTTCGTCGATTAACACCGAGAGTTCGTGCGCGTGCGACTTACGACAGAACATTAGAGTTTTTACGTCGTTCAAAAGAATTACAACCGGATATCCCAACTAAATCAAGTATTATGGTTGGATTAGGTGAAACTATAGAAGAAATTTATGAAACGATGGATGATTTACGTGCGAATGATGTAGATATTTTAACGATTGGTCAATATTTACAACCTTCACGTAAACATTTAAAGGTTCAAAAATATTACACGCCTTTAGAGTTTGGTAAATTAAGAAAAGTGGCAATGGATAAAGGGTTTAAACATTGCCAAGCTGGACCTTTAGTACGTAGTTCTTATCATGCCGATGAGCAAGTAAATGAAGCTGCTAAAGAAAAGCAACGCCAAGGTGAGGCACAGTTAAATAGTTAATATTTAACCATTAATAAGGCATAAAGGCTTAGTTTGTACAAAACGAACGTGTCATAGAAGTAATCATTATTTTTATGAAACACTAAAAGTATAAACTGAGCCTTTCATTGTCATAGATAGGTGAAGAATTTGATAAAAGTAGATCAACATTACTTTGAATTAATAGAAAATTATCGCGAATGTTTTAATGAAGAACAATTTATTGCTAGGTATTCAGATATTTTAGATAAATATGATTACATAGTTGGTGACTATGGTTACGATCAATTACGATTAAAAGGTTTTTACAAAGATTCTAATAAAAAAGCAGAGATGAGTAAACGTTTTTCAAATATTCAAGATTACATATTTGAATATTGTAACTTTGGTTGTCCTTACTTTGTATTAAGACATTTGTCTAAACAAGAGGTTAAAAAGTTAATCGAAGAAGTTCATCCGTCTGATGTGATAGATGACGACAATAAACTTCAAGATGTGAAGATTAAGCCAACCATTCAAGATACTGAACATTAATAAAACCCTTAGCTAGATTGAAAATGGGAATCATGCAATTCAAGCATGGACCTGTAATCTAGTTAGGGGTTTTTATCTTTAATGAATGACTTCATTTAAATACTCAGTAATTTCATCGCCTTCTTCAGCATTTACACCTAAAATATGAGCGATATAGCCTTCTTCTTTTAAATCATCAGTACCGATAATACCGAATTTATTTGTTTGCATATTAAGTACGAGTGTCTTACCATAATGTCTATTTGTATGGACTAACATTAAATCATATCGACTATGCTCGCCAACAAAACCAACAAACTGAACTTGACTCTCTTCGTTGTCATCATATAAATACATATCAATCATTTTGTAGTGACTCCTTTTAAAAGTAGTAAAGTTAGTATAACGACAAATGAAGTATACTGCAAAATTATGATAATATATAAGCGAGAGGTGACAAGGAATGTATTTTGTAGACAAAGATAAACTAACTCAGAAATTAGCCTATTTACAAGCATTAACTGATGATTACCATGAGAGTAAGCACAATCATTATGCATTTGAACGCATTGCTCAAATGTTGATAGAATCATCGGTAGATATAGGGAATATGATTATCGATGCATTTATTTTAAGGGATCCTGGTAATTATAAAGATGTGATTGATATATTAGAACTAGAAAATGTTATTACTAAAGAAACACAGCAGGCGATTAATAAAACTGTCGATATTCGTAAACAATTTACATATGATTACACAGCCTTAGATATTAAGGTTATCATGCCAATGTTTGATGACGCATTACCTTATTACAAACAATTTATTACAGAAGTAACGACATTTTTACATCAAGAAAATGTACCAGTAACAGCTTTTGGTAAAGGAGAAAATCAATAATGAAACAGTATAAAGCGTATTTAATCGATTTAGATGGCACAATGTATATGGGAACAGATGAGATTGATGGAGCAAAACAATTCATCGATTATTTAAATGTAAAAGGCATTCCTCATTTATACGTAACTAATAATTCAACGAAAACACCTGAGCAAGTAACTGAAAAATTACGTGAAATGCACATTGATGCTAAACCAGAAGAGGTTGTAACGTCAGCGTTAGCCACTGCTGATTATATTTCAGAACAATCACCAGGAGCATCAGTATATATGTTAGGTGGGAGTGGTTTAAATACTGCGTTAACCGAAGCGGGACTTGTCATTAAAAATGACGAGCATGTTGATTATGTAGTTATTGGACTTGACGAACAAGTTACATATGAAAAGCTTGCGATTGCAACGTTAGGTGTAAGAAATGGAGCAACATTTATTTCTACAAATCCAGATGTGTCAATTCCAAAAGAGCGAGGATTTTTACCAGGGAATGGTGCTATTACAAGTGTTGTAAGTGTATCGACAGGTGTATCGCCACAATTTATTGGTAAACCAGAACCGATTATTATGGTTAAAGCATTAGAAATTTTAGGATTAGATAAATCTGAAGTTGCTATGGTAGGCGATTTGTACGATACCGATATTATGTCTGGTATTAACGTAGGTATGGATACGATTCATGTACAAACAGGTGTATCTACGTTAGAAGATGTGCAAAATAAAAATGTGCCACCAACGTATTCTTTTAAAGATTTAAATGAAGCAATAGCTGAATTAGAAAAATAGATATAGTCATTTTATAAAGTAGGTGAATTGATTTGGTAAAAATAGTTGTTTCGAGGAAAATTCCAGATAAATTTTATCAACAATTAAGTAAACTTGGTGACGTTGTTATGTGGCAAAAATCATTAGTGCCTATGCCTAAAGATCAATTTGTGACAGCACTTCGTGACGCAGATGCTTGTTTTATCACATTAAGTGAACAAATCGATGCAGAAATTTTAGCACAATCACCAAATTTAAAAGTAATTGCGAATATGGCTGTAGGATATGACAACATCGATGTTGAAAGTGCAACAGAGAACAACGTGATTGTCACGAATACACCAAATGTACTTACTGAAACAACTGCAGAATTAGGATTTACATTAATGCTTGCTATAGCACGCCGTATTGTAGAAGCTGAAAAATATGTTGAAGCAGATGCATGGCAAAGCTGGGGTCCTTATTTATTGTCAGGTAAAGATGTCTTCAATTCAACTATTGGAATATATGGTATGGGAGATATTGGTAAAGCTTTTGCAAGAAGGTTGCAAGGGTTTAATACTAATATTCTTTATCATAATCGATCAAGACATAAAGATGCAGAGGCGGACTTTAATGCAACATATGTTTCTTTTGAAACGTTGTTAGCAGAAAGTGATTTTATCATCTGTACAGCGCCACTTACAAAAGAAACACATCATAAATTTAATGCTGAAGCATTTGAGCAAATGAAAAATGATGCAATTTTTATTAATATCGGTAGAGGGCAAATTGTAGATGAAACAGCATTAATCGATGCACTAGACAATAAAGAAATATTAGCATGTGGTTTAGATGTATTAGCAAATGAACCAATTGATCATACACATCCATTAATGGGACGTGATAATGTTCTGATTACACCACACATTGGTAGCGCATCAGTAACAACACGGGACAATATGATTCAATTATGTATTAAAAATATAGAAGCGGTTATGACAAATCAGGTACCACATACTCCAGTAAATTGAAAATAAGTATGGTTTTTAATCATTGGTAAAGCAAGCAAAGCAATTGTAAAATATGTTATGCTTGACTTGCGAATGTATATATTTGCGCTGATGATAATTCAATAACATTATAAACTCGTCATATTAATGTGATGAGTTTATTTGATTTTGACGTATATAACAAAATTGTTATATAGACTGTAATTGTTTATTGTTTAAATAACCTTTAAAATGAATGATGTTCTCAACAAAGTGTATCATTTACAATAATTGAGTGATGACAACCAATTACTATGTTGAATCTATAAAATTAAAATTGAATTTCATTATGAATATCGATATAATGAATTGTAAAAAACAAATTTTAAAACGTATTTTATATTGAACGGTCTTTATAAAGGCGTTTTTACTAAGAACTTTAAGAGGTGCAATATGAAATCTAAAAGTAAACAGCCACCTAATAAATATGTTGAAGCATTCAAACCATATTTATTAACACTATTGTATTTGGCAATATTTATTACTTTATATTTAATTTATGGCAGTGGCGACACACACAATAACTTCATTTATAATGAGTTCTAATGAGGGAGACTTAATATGACAGATATTATTAACAAGCTGCAAGCGTTTGCGGATGCAAATCCACAAAGCATTGCTGTTAGACACACAACTGATGAATTAACTTATCAACAGTTAATGGATGAGTCTAGTAAATTAGCACATCGATTACAAGGTAGTAAGAAACCGATGATTTTATTCGGTCACATGTCACCATATATGATTGTTGGGATGATTGGTGCCATTAAAGCAGGATGTGGATATGTACCTGTAGACACTTCAATTCCTGAAGACCGTATTAAAATGATTATTAACAAGGTTCAACCAGAGTTTGTATTTAATACGACTGATGAATCATTTGAAAGTTTAGAAGGCGAAGTATTTACAATAGAAGATATTAAAACATCTCAAGACCCAGTAATTTTTGATAGTCAGATTAAAGATAACGACACAGTATACACAATCTTTACATCTGGTTCTACTGGGGAACCTAAAGGTGTTCAAATTGAATATGCAAGTTTAGTTCAATTTACTGAGTGGATGTTAGAACTTAATAAATCAGGAAATGAACAACAATGGCTTAACCAAGCGCCATTTTCATTTGATTTATCTGTAATGGCTATTTATCCATGTTTAGCATCAGGCGGTACATTAAATCTTGTAGATAAAAACATGATTAATAAACCTAAATTATTAAATGAAATGCTAACAGCAACACCGATTAACATTTGGGTATCAACACCATCATTTATGGAAATGTGTTTATTATTACCAACGCTTAATGAAGAACAGTATGGTAGTCTTAACGAATTCTTCTTCTGTGGTGAAATTCTACCTCACAGAGCAGCAAAAGCGTTAGTAAGCCGTTTCCCAAGTGCGACGATTTACAACACATATGGTCCAACTGAAGCTACGGTAGCAGTTACAAGTATTCAAATTACACAAGAAATCTTAGATCAATATCCGACATTACCTGTTGGCGTTGAAAGACCAGGCGCAAGATTATCTACGACAGATGAAGGTGAACTTGTTATCGAAGGTCAAAGTGTAAGTTTAGGATACTTAAAAAATGACCAAAAAACAGCTGAAGTATTTAATTTCGATGACGGTATTCGTACTTATCACACTGGTGATAAAGCGAAGTTTGAAAATGGTCAATGGTTCATTCAAGGTCGTATTGATTTCCAAATCAAATTGAATGGCTACAGAATGGAATTAGAAGAAATTGAAACACAATTACGCCAGTCTGAGTTCGTAAAAGAAGCGATTGTTGTACCTGTATATAAAAATGATAAAGTTATTCATTTAATTGGTGCAATTGTGCCAACGACTGAAGTTACGGACAATGCAGAAATGACTAAAAATATTAAAAATGACTTGAAATCACGCTTACCAGAGTATATGATTCCTAGAAAGTTTGAATGGATGGAACAATTGCCATTAACTTCAAATGGTAAAATTGACAGAAAGAAAATTGCAGAGGTAATTAACGGATGATTCCATATGGTGATTTTACATTCTTCTTAATTGCTTTAATTGCATTATTACCAGTCATTATACTTGGATTTTTAGGTAAGCGAAGTTACATTTATAATGGCGTAGTTACAGCATTTATGATTGTGTTAATCTTTTCTTCTGATAAACATAATCTGTTTGACCAAAAGTATTTAAGTGTTCAATTAATTAGTTTTATTATTTACGTCGTATGGCAAGTTTTATTGATAATGTTTTATTATCATTCAAAACCAAAAAATAATTCATTTTCAAAATTTGTAACTGTAATGGTTTTATCAATATTGCCATTAGCACTTGTGAAAGTATTACAAAGTACATGGTTAGGTGGACATCAGATTCACTTCCATGAAAGTAAATTAATTGAATTTGTTGGTTTCTTAGGAATTTCTTATGTTACATTCAAAAGTGTGCAGTTAATTATGGAAATTCATGATGGTTCTATCAAAGAAATTAAAGTATGGAAATTAATTCAATTTATTTCATTCTTCCCAACGATTTCATCTGGACCAATCGATCGTTACAAACGTTTCGTTAAAGACGATAAAAAAGTACCAACAGGCAATGAATATCGTGAATTAGTATTAAAAGCAATTCACATGATTATGCTTGGTTTCTTGTATAAATATATTGTTGCTTACTTTATTAACACATATGCAATTATGCCGTTACAATTAGACTTACATGGCTTTGTCAATTTGTGGTTATATATGTACGCATACAGCTTATATTTATTCTTTGACTTTGCAGGTTATAGTTTATTTGCGATAGCATTTAGTTATTTATTCGGTATTAAAACACCACCAAACTTCGATAAACCTTTCAAAGCGAAAAATATTAAAGATTTCTGGAATAGATGGCATATGACATTATCATTCTGGTTCAGAGATTGTATTTATATGAGATCTTTATTCTACATGTCTCGTAAAAAATTATTGAAGAGTCAATTTGCAATGTCTAACGTGGCATTCTTAATCAACTTCTTCATAATGGGAATTTGGCATGGTATCGAAGTGTATTACATTGTTTATGGTTTATACCATGCAGCATTGTTTATAGGTTATGGCTATTATGAACGTTGGCGTAAGAAACATCCGCCACGTTGGCAAAATGGTTTCACAACAGCACTTAGCATTGTGATTACATTCCACTTTGTAACATTTGGCTTTTTAATCTTCTCAGGTAAACTTATATAATAAAGGAGAATTTAATTATGGAATTTAGAGAACAAGTATTAAATTTATTAGCAGAAGTAGCAGAAAATGATATTGTAAAAGAAAATCCAGACGTAGAAATTTTTGAAGAAGGTATTATTGATTCTTTCCAAACAGTTGGATTATTATTAGAAATTCAAAATAAACTTGATATCGAAGTATCTATTATGGACTTTGATAGAGATGAGTGGGCAACACCAAATAAAATCGTTGAAGCATTAGAAGAGTTACGATGAAATTAAAACCTTTTTTACCCATTTTAATTAGTGGAGCGGTATTCATTGTCTTTCTATTATTACCTGCTAGTTGGTTTACAGGATTAGTAAATGAAAAGACTGTAGAAGATAATAGAACTTCATTGACAGATCAAGTACTAAAAGGCACACTCATTCAAGATAAGTTATACGAATCAAATAAGTATTATCCTATATACGGCTCTAGTGAATTAGGTAAAGATGACCCATTTAATCCTGCAATTGCATTAAACAAGCATAACGCCAACAAAAAAGCATTCTTATTAGGTGCTGGTGGTTCTACAGACTTAATTAACGCAGTTGAACTTGCATCACAGTATGATAAATTAAAAGGTAAGAAATTAACATTTATTATTTCACCACAATGGTTTACAAACCATGGTTTAACGAATCAAAACTTTGATGCTCGTATGTCTCAAACTCAAATTAATCAAATGTTCCAGCAGAAAAACATGTCTACTGAATTAAAACGTCGTTATGCACAACGTTTATTACAGTTTCCACATGTACACAATAAAGAATACTTGAAATCTTATGCTAAAAACCCTAAAGAAACTAAAGATAGTTATATTTCTGGTTTTAAAGAGAATCAATTGATTAAAATAGAAGCGATTAAATCATTGTTTGCAATGGATAAATCTCCATTAGAACATGTTAAACCTGCTACAAAACCAGACGCTTCTTGGGATGAGATGAAACAAAAAGCAGTTGAAATTGGTAAAGCTGATACTACATCGAATAAATTTGGTATTAGAGATCAATACTGGAAATTAATTCAAGAAAGTAAGCGTAAAGTTAGACGTGACTACGAATTCAATGTTAATTCTCCAGAATTCCAAGATTTAGAATTACTTGTAAAAACAATGCGTGCTGCTGGTGCAGATGTTCAATATGTAAGTATTCCATCAAACGGTGTATGGTATGACCACATTGGCATCGATAAAGAACGTCGTCAAGCAGTCTATAAAAAAATCCATTCTACTGTTGTAGATAATGGTGGTAAAATTTACGATATGACTGATAAAGATTATGAAAAATATGTTATCAGTGATGCCGTACACATCGGTTGGAAAGGTTGGGTTTATATGGATGAGCAAATTGCGAAACATATGAAAGGTGAACCACAACCTGAAGTAGATAAACCTAAAAATTAAAATACAAATAGCACATAACTCAACGATTTTGATTGAGCGTATGTGCTATTTTTATATTTTAAATTTCATAGAATAGTAATATGCGCTTGGATATGTGGCTATAATAAAATAATGAATCAGATAAATAGTATAAAATAACTTTCCCATCAGTCCAATTTGACAGCGAAAAAAGACAGGTAATAACTGATTATAAATAATTCAGTATTCCTGTCTTTGTTGTTATTCATAATATGTGCTGTTAACTTAATATCTTTATATTAGAATACTTGTTCTACTTCTATTACACCAGGCACTTCTTCGTGTAATGCACGCTCAATACCAGCTTTAAGAGTGATTGTAGAACTTGGGCATGTACCACATGCACCATGTAATTGTAATTTAACAATACCGTCTTCTACGTCAATCAATGAGCAGTCGCCACCATCACGTAATAAAAATGGGCGAAGACGTTCAATAACTTCTGCTACTTGATCAAACATCGTTGTATCTTCAGTAGGCATCAGGCAAGTCTCCTTTCGAGAGATGAATTTGATAATCTTTATTAGTATATTATAATAGATAGTGTAATAAAAATCTATCAAACCAATGGGGGATAAATATATGGAGCACGTGAGTGTGGTAGTATATGGGGCAGATGTTATATGTGCAAGTTGCGTTAATGCGCCAACATCGAAAGATATTTATGACTGGCTACAGCCGCTATTAAAAAGAAAATACCCAAATATATCATTTAAATATACGTATATAGATATTACAAAAGATAATGACAACTTAACAGATCATGATTTACAATTTATTGAAAGAATAGAACAAGATGAGCTATTTTACCCATTAATTACAATGAACGATGAATATGTAGCAGATGGTTATATACAAACAAAGCAAATCACTCGATTTATAGACCAAAAGCTTGTGAATGAATAATATACACATAATAAAAAGCAATGTCAGTAATAGTGCGAACTGACATTGCTTTTTAATTTTTAACCATTATGATATTTATATAACCAAAGTACGCCGGATTTTAAAATAGAAGCGAGTCGTCCTGTTACAGTGCGATCCATGATATATGCAAAACCTTGTTTATCTCCTAATGACCCAACGATACCTTGTACCTTTAGTTCGGGCATTTTGTCAGGTAATGGTTCATTTAGCCATTGCTTTTTAAGCACATCGGCAATTTGATCACCTTGAACTTCGGCTAACTGAGCACTTGGCGCATGTGGTAAATCAGCACAATCACCAACTACATAGACGTTACGATATGTTGGTACTTGATGATACTGGTTAACTATCACGCGTCCATTACTATTTATGTCAATCGGCAAGTTACGAACAACTTCAACAGGTTGAATTCCTGCTGTCCATACAACTAAATCAATATCTTTAGGTTCATCACAGTTATATATTTTACCAGGTTCAACTTTATTAATATTTGAATTTGGAACAACGGTAACATTATTTTTGGCGAACCATTTCGCAACATACTTACTTAATTTTTCTGGAAAATTTCTTAAAATTCGTGGCCCACGGTCATAAAGATATATTTCCAAGTCTGATCTACTTTCTCTTAATTCGCTGGCAAGTTCTATGCCGCTTAATCCAGCACCAACGATACCAACTTTAGCACCTTCTGGTAGTTCACTAATACTATGGAAAGTATCCCGAGCCTTTGAGAGTGTTTGAATACTATGTGTATATTCTTCGGCTCCTGGAACGTTATGATATTTATCTTCACATCCTAAACCAATGATTAGCTCATCATAATCAATTTTAGAATTACCGACTGAGACAATTTGAGCATCTAAATCTATGTCGTTAATTTCACCATAAACCGTATTCACTTGTGGATGATTAGGGAATTTCATGCGAACATCTTTATCTGATTTCGTGCCCGCAGCTAAAGCATAAAATTCTGGTTTCAATCCATGAAATGGCATACGATCAACTAATGTGACTGTATAATCTTGTGGTAAAGATGTAGTTAAAATGCGTGACATGATACGCATATTACCATATCCGCCGCCTAACAAAACTAAGTTTTTCATAATGAAGTACCCCTTTTATATGTTAATATTTACTTTAATTTTGAAAAGATCAAAGTGCATAGATATATTTGTTAATGAACAGTTATAAAATGCAAGTGTCTTTGATTCATCAATAACCCCTAAAAAAGTAAATATGTATTTATATGCTTATTATATATTTTTTTGAAAATGACTACAAATAAATATTTGTACTAACTAAGGCACTATTGCATAACTGGGATAAGAAACATCAGTTGTTGCTAATTGAGCACATCATGTTAAAATACCAGTTTTAAAATGCTATAATATTGTAACAAATGAAATAAGAAGGTGAAGTATGAATCCGATCGTAGAATTTTGTCTCTCTAACATGGCAAAAGGTGGAGATTATGTTTTTAATCAACTGGAAAATGACCCAGATGTCGATGTGTTAGAGTATGGTTGCCTGACACATTGTGGTATATGTTCAGCCGGGTTGTATGCTTTAGTAAATGGTGATATTGTTGAAGGTGATTCGCCGGAAGAATTATTACAAAATATATATGCACATATAAAAGAAACTTGGATTTTTTAAGGAGGAGTTATCATGCCAACAGTTATATTAACAGAAGCAGCTGCCTACGAAGTAAAAGATATGCTTAAAGCAAATGAAATGCCAGATGGCTATTTAAAAATTAAAGTGAATGGTGGCGGGTGCACTGGTTTAACATACGGTATGGGTGCAGAAGAAGCGCCTGGTGAAAATGATGAAGTCTTAGAATACTTTGGATTAAAAGTTTTAGTAGACAAAAAAGATGCACCCGTATTAAATGGTACGACTATTGATTTTAAGCAATCATTAATGGGTGGCGGTTTCCAAATCGACAATCCTAATGCAATTGCATCATGTGGCTGTGGTAGTTCATTTAGAACTGCAAAAGTTGCAGGTAATCCTGAAAACTGCTAATAAAATAACTTTTTAATGATTAACCCAATTTTGGGGATACAAATTGATATCAATTTCGATTAGGGACATATTTGATTATGTCCTATTTTTGCGTAAAGATATTTTGTTTTATTAAAAAGCTTATTGAAAATTAAGAATCTGACTATTAATAGTATTTTAAATGATCGTGATAACGGATACATTTTTAATCGAAATCAGGCTACGAAAAAATTAATTAATTTTTTCACAATCTGACTGAATCTTGCTTGAAAATATAACATAAAAGCTATAGAATTAGTATTGGATTAAAAATGTCTTTTTTGTGAACATCACAGGTTTTTACATAATTTAAAAGACTTAAATAACAAAATGATGATAAACTAGTATACATTGTGGTAAAAGTAGTAATGACCAGTTGTTACTAGTAATTATCAGCATTTGGTTAAAAAAATATGAAAGCTTAGGTGAAATTAAATGGCTCAAGATCGTAAAAAAGTACTTGTACTTGGTGCTGGTTATGCAGGTTTACAAACTGTAACTAAATTGCAAAAAGCGATATCAACAGAAGAAGCAGAAATTACGCTTATTAATAAAAATGAATATCACTATGAAGCAACATGGTTACATGAAGCATCAGCAGGTACACTAAACTATGAAGATGTATTATATCCTGTGGAAAGTGTCTTGAAGAAAGACAAAGTGAACTTTGTTCAAGCAGAAGTAACAAAAATTGACCGTGATGCTAAAAAGGTAGAAACAAATCAAGGCATTTATGACTTTGATATTTTAGTAGTAGCATTAGGTTTCGTTAGTGAAACATTCGGCATCGAAGGTATGAAAGATCATGCTTTCCAAATTGAAAATGTTATCACAGCACGTGAATTATCACGTCATATCGAAGACAAATTTGCTAACTATGCAGCATCAAAAGAAAAAGATGATAACGATTTATCTATCTTAGTTGGTGGTGCTGGATTCACTGGTGTTGAATTCTTAGGTGAATTAACAGACAGAATTCCTGAATTATGTAGCAAATATGGTGTGGATCAAAATAAAGTTAAAATCACTTGTGTTGAAGCAGCACCTAAAATGTTACCAATGTTCTCAGAAGAATTAGTTAACCACGCAGTTAGCTACTTAGAAGACCGCGGTGTTGAATTTAAAATTGCTACACCAATCGTTGCTTGTAACGAAAAAGGTTTCGTAGTTGAAGTAGATGGTGAAAAACAACAATTAAATGCAGGTACTTCAGTATGGGCAGCTGGTGTACGTGGTAGTAAATTAATGGAAGAATCATTTGAAGGCGTTAAACGTGGACGTATCGCTACAAAGCAAGATTTAACAATTAATGGTTACGACAACATTTTTGTTATTGGTGACTGTTCAGCGTTTATCCCAGCTGGAGAAGAACGTCCATTACCAACTACAGCACAAATTGCAATGCAACAAGGTGAAAGTGTTGCTAAAAACATTAAACGCATCTTAAACGGTGAATCAACTGAAGAATTCGAATACGTTGATCGTGGAACTGTTTGTTCTTTAGGTTCACATGACGGTGTAGGTATGGTATTTGGTAAACCTATCGCTGGTAAAAAAGCAGCATTCATGAAAAAAGTGATTGATACACGTGCGGTATTCAAAATCGGTGGTATCGGTTTAGCATTCAAAAAAGGTAAATTCTAGGCTTTAAATTAAGTTACAGCTAAACACATAAAATTAAATTATTCATTTATAAAGTCCTTCAGTGTCACTGAAGGGCTTTATTGTTGTACAATTTGAAGTGAGTAACATATCAAATCTAAGGAGGTACATTATGAATTTTAAATTAAATAACACACTAAGCAACGAAATAAATACATTGATTATTGGTATACCAGAACATTTAAATCAGTTAGAGCGCATTAGTTTTAATCATATCGATATTACAGAATCACTTGAAAGACTAAAACATCAACATATTATTGGTAGTAAAGTTGGGAAGATTTATACAACTGCATTTGATGTACAAGATCAAACATATCGTTTAATTACAGTTGGTTTAGGAAACTTAAAAACACGTAGTTATCAAGATATGTTGAAAATATGGGGACATCTTTTCCAATACATAAAGTCAGAACACATTGAAGATACGTATTTACTTATGGATTCATTTATTTCAAAATATGATCAGTTATCAGATGTATTAATGGCATGCGGCATTCAAAGTGAGCGTGCAACATATGAATTCGATCATTATAAATCAAGTAAGAAGGCACCGTTTAAGACGAATTTAAACCTTATTAGTGAATCATTAATTGAATTAGATTTCATTCATGAGGGTATCAGTATTGGCCAATCCATTAATTTGGCAAGAGACTTTAGTAATATGCCACCGAATGTATTAACACCACAAACATTTGCAGAAGATATTGTTAATCATTTTAAAAATACAAAGGTCAAAGTAGAGGTTAAAGATTATGACACTTTAGTTTCTGAAGGATTTGGACTTTTACAAGCGGTAGGTAAAGGTAGTAAGCATAAACCGAGATTAGTAACCATCACATATAATGGCAAAGATAAAGATGAAGCACCAATTGCCTTAGTTGGTAAAGGTATAACGTATGATTCTGGTGGTTATAGTATTAAAACGAAGAATGGCATGGCTACAATGAAATATGACATGTGTGGCGCTGCGAATGTCGTTGGCATCATTGAAGCGGCTAGTCGTTTACAACTGCCTGTAAATATTGTCGGAGTGCTTGCTTGTGCTGAAAATATGATAAATGAAGCATCAATGAAGCCAGATGATGTATTTACAGCATTAAGTGGTGAAACTGTAGAAGTAATGAATACAGACGCTGAAGGTAGATTAGTCCTTGCAGATGCTGTGTATTATGCAAATCAATATCAGCCTAGTGTGATTATGGACTTTGCTACATTAACGGGTGCAGCAATTGTTGCACTAGGAGATGATAAAGCTGCTGCATTTGAATCGAATAGTAAAGTGATATTAAACGATATATTACAAATAAGTTCTAAAGTCGATGAAATGGTATTTGAATTACCGATTACTGCCACCGAACGTGCAAGTATTAAACACAGTGATATCGCTGATTTAGTTAACCATACGAATGGACAAGGTAAAGCGCTATTTGCGGCAAGTTTTGTAACACATTTTAGTGGTCAAACACCTCACATTCATTTCGATATTGCAGGTCCAGCAACGACTAATAAAGCTTCATATAATGGTCCAAAAGGGCCAACAGGATTTATGATTCCAACGATAGTCCAATGGTTAAAACAACAATAATTTAATTATTTGCCTGATACAACTTGTGTCTTGTTATACATTTCTAATTTAACTCTTGAAAGTATAAAGGATCGCATTGTAGCAGGCATTTTCATTATTGTAAGAAAATATAAATCGCATATCCTTGTGAGCATAAATCAACTTGAATAGCATTGCAAAAAATATTATAAGCATATGTTCATTCAGTCAACGACTACTAATATAACATTATAGAACTTAGGATTTTGATTGGTGTTCCAGGCTTGTAAAATTGTTTGATTTAATGAAAGCGAAAATTATTTTAAGAAAGACAATTAACTAAAAAATAAAGATTATTAGTATAGTTTGCTATTGACAGGTGTTAAAGCTACTGATACTATGTAGTCTATAAACGCTTTAGTTCGATAGAGTGATAAAGGATGGTTGTCATATGATAAATGCAGTAGTAATAGCAGTAATATTAATGATTGTGCTATGTTTATGTCGATTAAACGTAGTTATAAGCTTATTTATCAGTGCGCTAGTTGGTGGCTTAATTTCAGGCATGAGCATTGAAAAAGTTATAAATGTATTTGGGAAAAATATAGTCGATGGTGCTGAGGTAGCATTAAGCTATGCCTTATTAGGTGGATTTGCAGCATTAATTTCATACAGTGGTATCACAGACTATTTAGTAGGAAAAATTATAAATGCAATTCACGCTGAAAATAGTCGATGGTCAAGAGTTAAAGTAAAAGTGACAATAATTATTGCATTATTAGCTATGAGTATCATGAGTCAAAACTTAATTCCTGTACATATTGCATTCATTCCAATTGTCATCCCACCATTGTTAAGTCTGTTTAATGATTTAAAAATAGATAGACGTTTAATCGGTTTGATTATCGGTTTTGGTTTATGTTTCCCGTATGTATTATTACCTTATGGATTCGGTCAAATTTTCCAACAAATTATTCAAAGTGGCTTTGCAAAGGCGAATCACCCAATTGAGTTTAATATGATTTGGAAAGCAATGCTTATTCCTTCAATGGGGTATATTGTTGGCTTACTTATCGGCTTATATGTATATCGTAAACCACGTGAATATGAAACACGTAAAATTTCAGATAGTGACAATGTTACAGAGTTAAAACCATATATCTTAATAGTAACAATTGTAGCAATACTAGCTACATTTTTAGTACAAACATTTACAGATTCAATGATTTTTGGTGCACTGGCCGGAGTACTCGTATTCTTTATTTCACGTGCATATAATTGGTATGAATTAGATGCTAAGTTTATTGAAGGTATTAAAATTATGGCTTATATTGGTGTAGTTATTTTAACAGCAAATGGATTTGCTGGTGTAATGAATGCTACTGGTGATATAGATGAATTAGTTAAAACTTTAACAAGTATTACTGGTGATAATAAATTATTTAGCATTATCATGATGTATGTGATAGGTTTAATTGTCACTTTAGGTATTGGATCATCATTTGCAACAATTCCTATTATCGCATCATTATTCATTCCTTTTGGAGCGTCAATTGGACTAGATACAATGGCATTAATCGCATTGATTGGAACAGCGAGTGCATTAGGTGACTCAGGTTCACCTGCAAGTGATTCAACATTAGGACCAACTGCGGGATTAAATGTTGATGGCCAACATGATCATATACGCGATACATGTGTACCAAACTTCCTGTTTTATAATATTCCTTTAATGATTTTCGGTACTATTGCTGCTATGGTACTATAAGCATAAAGAGGTGAAAATATGACTCATTTATTAGAGACATTTGAGATGTCAATAGATCACCAGGAAGATGGTTTAGTTGTTATTTCTATGCCTGTTACTGATAAAGTAAAACAACCATTTGGATATTTACATGGTGGTGCTTCGATTGCTTTAGGTGAAACAGCATGTTCATTAGGATCTGCTAATCTAATTGATACAACCAAATTTATTCCATTAGGTTTAGAGATGAATGCCAACCATATTCATTCTGCTAAAGATGGTCGTGTTACTGCGACAGCTGAAATTATTCATCAAGGTAAGTCGACACATGTATGGGATATAAAAATTAAGAATGACAAAGAACAATTAATTACAGTTATGCGTGGTACAGTTGCTATTAAACCTTTAAAATAAAAGAACTGCTAGCTGAAATGTTATGAGATATTCATAACTACGGCTAGCAGTTTTTTTTATGCGCTATATTGCTGTAGTTTTAGAAATGCTTGTTCAATGCGTTCGGCAGCTTTACGGCCACCCATAACATTTCTACCAAATGGTCCTAATTCTAAGTCTGCAAAGCATCCTGCGACAAATAGATTTGGTATCCATTCTAATTTTTCGGAAATAACAGGGTAATTACATTCGTTGATAGGTGCATCATAATTTTGTATTAATTGCTTAATAAGTGGTTGTGACATAAAATCTTGTTCAAAACCAGTTGCAACCATAATCTGTTGATATGGAACAGAATCATTTTCAGTGTTAATTAAACCATCACTAATTTGAGTGATAGGTGTTTTATGCACATTTATACGACCATTTTTAATATGTTTTTTAAGGCGTAAGTACAGTTCGTGAGGCATTGATCCTTTATGACGTTCACGTTGTACAATGGCATTTCTTTCACGCATGCTTTTAGTACTTAAAAATGAAGACATATTTTTCGGACCTAACCAACCAGGGTCAGCATCAAAGTCATGTATTTCAATATCTTTATTTAGCCATAAATGAATCTTTTTATCGTCATCATGATTTAACAATTTAAGTGCAAGATGTGCAGCAGTAATGCCACTACCAACGATATGATCGGTCTTATCATATACTACTTGATCATGTTCTTTCTCGAAGATATGATTTACATTCTGTTTGTCTTTTAAAATGTCAGGCATAAACGGAATATTTGTACTACCTATTGCAATAACGACGCAATCTGTAGTGATAATTTGTCCATCTTCTAACTTGATATGCCATTTGTCTCCTTGTTTATCTAAAGTTTGAACTAAACCTTGAACTAAGCAATCCTCTAATTGATATTGTTTAGAAGCATGTGCAATATGATCCATAAACATTGTCAATTCAGGTCGCTGATAAGGACCATAAAAAGCATTTGTATATTGGTGCTGTTTAGCGAATTGTTTTAGATGGAACGGTTGTGGATGTACGTGATGTACAATCGGTGATCTCAAATAAGGCATTTCTATTCGATTTGTATATGAGTTAAACCTTTGGCAAAAAGTTTCGTGTGGGTCAATGATTGTTAATCGGTCTGTTGTTAATCCGCTTGATAATAGTTTTTGTGCGATTGCAGTTCCCTGTATGCCACCGCCGATAATTGTCCAATGCATAATAAAACCTCTCTCTTTTTTTAAAGCGTAATCGTTACGATTTATAATTATTATTATCATAATACATAACGACATGAAAGGCAATTAAATTAAAGAGATATACGTGGATTGGGCGAAGCTGTAGTCAAAGAAGTATGTACTAAACTAAATTCATTGAAAAAGAGGTAACAATGTCAAAAGAAAACAGCAGTAAAATCATTCCTAATTTGGAATCATCTTACTGCTGTTTGTTGTTGATTTATATTCATGACTTTGTTATATAATCTATAATTTTGTGTCTTTTAAGTCTTCCGAAATTTCATCGACTTTAGTCTTTTTAGTATAAGGCGTTTTAATATTATATGCTGCTTTCATAATCATATGACTTGAAAGAGGACCTGTAATTAATACAAAGATAATCGCAACGATTAATTGCATATTTACAAAACCTTGAGTAGCAATAAAATATAAAAACGTACCAAATAGTAATGACATTGCACCTAATGTTGATGCTTTTCCGGCAGCATGTGCACGTGAATATACATCTTCAAGTCTCAATAATCCTATGGCTGCTAGGGCGCTAATTAAAGCACCGATGATAACAAAGATAAGTGCAAGACTAATCAGTATGATTTTGATCATGTTCAATCACCTTACCTTTGTCCATAAATTTAGAGAATACTGCAGTACCTAAAAAGGCTAATATACCAATCATCATAATAACGACAATCATGTATTTAATATTTAATAAAATACTGAATAATGCTATAACTGCCATTAATTGAAGACCAATCGCATCTAATGCGACAACACGATCGGCAAGTGATGGGCCTAGTACAACGCGAATGAGCATAGCTAACATAGAAATGACAACTATGATTAATGCAATAACGATAATAACATTATGATTCATTATATTTCGCCCACCTCTCTTACAATTTTCTCTAATGATGTTTTAATACTTTCTACTTCTTGCTCTTTAGTTGAAAAATCTATGGCATGAATATAAATTTTTGTACGATCATCACTTACACCAAGCACTACAGTACCAGGTGTTAATGTAATTAAATTAGACAACAAGACAATTTGCCAATCTTTTTTTAAATCTGTGTGGTAAACAAAGAATCCCGGTTCATTTTTAATCGAAGGTTTAATAATAATTTTCAAAACATCAAAATTAGCTTTAATCAGTTCGATTAAGAAAATAATAACTAATTTAACAATACGATATAGCGTGATGACATAAAACCTACCTGGTAACACTCTGTGTAAGAGGTAAACAAGAACTAGGCCAAAGATGAAACCTAACACAAAGTTATTTGTTGTGTAACTATTTGTCACAAACAACCAAAACACTGCGATAATAAAGTTTAATACTAATTGTACAGCCATGTTATTTACCTCCTAATACAGCTTTAACGTAGGTTGATGGATTGTAGAATGTCTCTACACCAGCTTTTACCATTGGATATAAGTAATCTGCTGACAATCCATATAAAACAGTTATCACAACTGCAACGATTGCAATCGTAGTTAAATATTTGACGTCGACTTTGTTATTAAGATCATATCCTTTTGGTTGACCGAAAAAGCCTTGTAGGAATATGCGAATGACAGAATATAATACGACTAAACTTGATAATAAGACGATGACACCACTTAAATAAAATCCTCTTTCAAATGTTGATTGGACAATGAAAAATTTTCCATAAAAGCCACTGAGTGGGGGAATGCCAGCTAAACTTAATGCTGCGATAAAGAATGACCAACCAAGTACAGGATATTGTTTAATTAAGCCACCAAATTGTCTTAAATCAGCAGTGCCTGTAATTTTAATCATAATTCCGATAAGCAAGAATAATGCAAGTTTTACTAACATGTCGTGCAATGTATAGTAAATAGCACCAATCATACCTGACTCTGTCATCATTGCAACGCCGACTAAGATCACACCTACAGCAATCATGACATTGTATAGGATGATTTTTTTAATGTTGGCATATGCAACAGCACCGACACAACCAAAGATGATCGTTAATAGTGCTAAGAATAAAATGACATAATGTGAAAAGCTTACATTATCACTAAAGAATAAGCTCAATGTTCTAGCGATTGCATAAACACCAACTTTTGTTAACAAAGCACCAAAGAATGCAATGATTGGAATTGGTGGTGCATAGTATGCACTAGGTAACCAAACAAACATTGGAAATACGCCAGCTTTTGTAGCAAAAACAAAGATAAATAGTATGAAAACGATATTGACTAAGCCACTGTCATGCGCTGAAAGGTTAGCTAATTTATTGCTTATATCTGCTAGATTCAATGTTCCTACTACTGAATATAAAATCGCTACACCCATTACGAAGAAGGATGATGATACAACGTTAACAAGAACATATTTTATTGTTTCTTGTAGTTGAATTTTTGTAGAACCAATTACTAATAAGAAATATGATGACATTAGAAATACTTCGAAAAATACGAATAGGTTGAAAATGTCACCAGTTGTAAAGGCACCAATGATACCTATTAACATAAATAGTACTGAAAAATAATAATAATATCTTTCACGTTCAATACCAATTGTTTGGTATGAATATAAAATCACAATAGCTGTAATAATAATACTAGTAATAATTAGTAGGGCACTGAATATGTCTAAAACAAAGACAATACTGTAAGGCGCTTTCCATGAACCTAGTTCAACTCGTAATGGTCCATGTTTTACAACATTTGCTAAATTGATAATTGCCGCGACCAAGGTTAATAATGTACCGCCTAGTGCGACATAACGCTTTATAATAGGACGTTTTCCAATAAAGACAAGTAATATGGCTGTAATTACTGGAATGACGAGCGTTAACACAAGCATATTACTTTCAATCATCTTCTGGAACTCCTTTCATACTCTCAACGTTATCTGTGCCTAATTCTTTATATGTTCTAAATGCTAATACTAAGAAAAAGGCTGTTGTCGCAAAGGCGATAACGATTGCTGTTAAAATAAGTGCTTGCGGGATAGGATCAACATAGCTTTTTACGTTCGCTTCATAAATTGGAACAGTACCATGTTTAAGTCCACCCATAGTTATTAAAAATAAATTTGCTGCATGTGTTAGTAGTGTAGTTCCCATAACAATTCGTATCAGACTTTTAGACAAAACGAGATAGACACTAATTGCTGTGAGAATACCACTAACAAAAATCATAATAATTTCCACTATTCGTTCTCTCCAATCGAAATAATAATTGTCATGACAGTACCAACTACTGCACATAAAACACCGAAATCAAAGAATACTGCTGTTGTCATATGAACAGGTTCTAATATAAATAACGGTATATCAAATGTGACATGCGTAAAGAAATTTTTACCTAAAAACCAACTTGCGATAGGCGTCGCAATACAAAAAACTAATCCGATACCTATCAAGATTTTAAAATCTAATGGGAAAATTTTACGCATTGTTTCTATATCAAATGCAATCGTAATGATAACAAGTGAACTTGCGAATAATAATCCGCCGACGAAACCGCCACCAGGTGTATAATGTCCTGCTAAGAAAAGTGAAAAACCAAAGACCATTACCATGAAAAAGATAATAACTGCAGCAAATTGCAAAATTAGATCATTTTGTTGTCTATTCATGATTTTTCACCTCGTTACCTTGCGTTTGACGCTTTTTACGTAATTTAATCATTGTATATACAGCTAATCCTGCGATACCAAGCACAGATGACTCGAATAAAGTATCCATACCACGGAAATCAACAAGTATGACGTTTACCATGTTTTTACCGTGAGCTAAATCATAAACGTGCTCTTGATAAAACTTAGATATCGATTCAAAATGTCTATTTCCGTATGCAATTAAACCGATAATAATGACGGACAAACCAACACCACCAGCAATTAAAGCATTAGTAAGCTGGAATGAGCGCTTTTCATTATAACGATTTAAATTTGGTAAGTGGTAGAAGCATAATAAGAACAATGCTGTTGAAATAGATTCAACGACAAACTGTGTCAATGCTAAGTCGGGTGCTTTAAAGAATATAAACAATACAGACACAGCATATCCAACTGCACTTAACATAATGATGCTAAATAATCTTGATTTAGCGAAAAGAATTAAAAAGGCAGCACTTAATAATAAAATTACGATACAAACTTCGAAAATTCTAATCGGACTAACGTCTTTAAAATTAATGTTGAAAGGTACTGAGAATACAGTGACAAATGTTAATAAAATTAATGCACCAAAAATGATAACTAAATTATTACGTGAATAATCGGTAACATAGCTATTCGTCATCTTTTCAGAGTAGTTTGGAATAACATTTGCACTTCTGTTGTACCAATAATTGAATGTTAGTTTACCAGGTTGTCGTTGCAACAATTTCACCCAATAACTAAATGTCACAATTAGTAAGATACCTAAAATATAAATCACTAATGTTGATAAAAAGGCAGGCGTTAATCCATGGAACATATGGAATTCAACATCATCAATTACCGTATGATTAATCGAAGATGTAGCTGGTTCAATAATCGAATTAGTTAAAATGCCAGGGAATAAACCAAATACAATTACTAATGTAGCTAAAATAGCTGGTGATAAAAGCATTAATATTGATACTTCGTGTGCTTTTTTAGGTAATTGTTCAGGTTTATATTGTCCGAAAAATATATGCATTATAAATTTAATTGAATATACAAATGTGAAGACACTGCCCACTATACCAATGATTGGGAATAGGTAGCCTAATGTATCAACACTGAATAAATTTGCTTGGCTTGCTGTAAATGTTGTTTCTAAAAATGATTCTTTTGATAAGAAACCATTGAACGGTGGTACACCAGCCATACTTAATGCTGTAATAACAGTGATTGTAAATGAAATAGGCATAATTGTTAGTAAGCCACCTAATTTCTTAACATCACGTGTACCAGTAGAATGATCCACTGCACCTGTAATCATAAATAGGGCACCTTTAAATGTTGCATGGTTAATTAAATGGAATATTGCAGCCGTAAATGCAGCAGCATATATTTTGCTATCATCGCCTTGATAGTGATAACTAATGGCACCGATTCCAAGCATCGCCATAATCATACCTAATTGGGATACTGTTGAAAATGCCAGTATACCTTTCAAGTCTTGTTGTTTTGTTGCGTTTAGCGAAGCCCAGAATAACGTAATTAAACCAACGAGTGTGACAGTCCATATCCAACCTTGCGATGCTGCGAAGATTGGTGTCATTCGAGCGATTAAATATAAACCTGCTTTAACCATTGTTGCTGAATGAAGATAAGCACTGACTGGTGTAGGTGCTTCCATTGCATCTGGTAGCCAAATATAAAATGGAAACTGAGCAGATTTTGTAAAAGCACCAATCATGATTAAAATCATCGCAAAAATGAAGAATGGGCTATTTTGAATTTCAGAAGCATGTTGAATCATGTACTGAATGCTAAATGATTGCGTTGGTATAGCGAGTAAGATGATACCACCTAATAATGATAGACCACCAAATACTGTGATTATGAGCGATTTTTGAGCACCATGTATAGATGCTTGTCGTTCGCGCCAGAATGAAATAAGTAAAAAACTAGAAAATGACGTTAGCTCCCAGAATAAATATAGAATAATAACATTATCTGAAAGTACGACACCTAACATTGCACCCATAAATAGTAATAAATAACAATAAAAATTCCCTAGTTGTTCTGACTTACTTAAGTAGCCGATTGAATATAATACTACTAAACTGCCGATTCCTGAAATAAGCAAACTAAAGAGTAAACCTAAGCCATCAAGATATAAATCAAAGTTCATACCAAAATGAGGCATCCAATTTAAGGTTTTCATTACAGTATTACCTGACATCGTCGTTTTAATTAATGTAAGCATATAAATAAATATGACGATAGGGACAGGTAATACGAACCATCCTAAATGTATACGTTTAAAAAATCTATACAGGATAGGAATAATGAGTGCGAATATTAACGGTAATATCACCGCAATATGTAACAAACTCACTATGTTGTCCTCCTTTAAAAAATATTTATGTTATTCATTATACATGAATGATATAGTTCTGAAAAACGTACACACTCCTTGTTGTGCTTTATTTTCAGAAGTATTTAAATAAGAAGAAACACGTCATTTTTTATTTAAAATTTTCTTTGTATTGAAGTGAATAATCTTCTTTTAAGCGTGCTAAACTAGCTAAAGACATTTCAGCATGTTTTGTTTGCTGAGCTTTAAGTTTAGTTTCTAAATCTGTAATTGCTTGTTGAAGTGAATCTTCATAGCGCAATACATCAACATTGAAGTCGCGTAATTGTGAACGTTTCGTATAGCGTTTTTCAAAATGACTTAATGCTTTGCGTTCATGGAAAAATACACCTTCAGTTTCAGTAGGGTTATGTAAATCACCTTGTTTCGGGTGTTTGATAACTTGTTCAACTTTAACAAGTACATCGTCTCCATTTTCTTCAACAATCGTGACACCATAGCTACCTGTTTTGTGTGAAAATCGATATAGCTTCATGCTATTTTCCTCCCTTAAAAGTATGTTAATATATATGTATCATAACATGAATGGAGAATATAAATGGCTAACTATCCACAGTTAAACAAAGAAGTACAACAAGGTGAAATTAAAGTGGTTATGCACACAAATAAAGGTGACATGACATTCAAATTATTTCCAAATATTGCACCAAAAACAGTTGAAAATTTTGTGACACATGCAAAAAATGGTTATTATGATGGAATAACATTCCACCGTGTCATTAATGACTTCATGATTCAAGGTGGCGATCCAACAGCTACTGGTATGGGTGGCGAAAGTATTTATGGCGGTGCTTTTGAAGATGAATTTTCATTAAATGCATTTAACTTATATGGCGCATTATCAATGGCTAACTCAGGACCTAATACTAATGGTTCACAATTTTTCATTGTTCAAATGAAAGAAGTACCTCAAAATATGTTAAGTCAACTTGCAGATGGTGGTTGGCCTCAACCAATCGTTGATGCATATGGCGAGAAGGGTGGCACACCATGGTTAGATCAAAAACATACAGTATTCGGTCAAATCATTGATGGTGAAACTACATTAGAAGATATTGCAAATACAAAAGTGGGACCACAAGATAAACCACTTCATGATGTTGTAATTGAATCTATTGATGTTGAAGAATAATATCTAAACATAATTAACTACCAACATTTTAAACTCGGATAAAGCTAATTTATGAATGGATTAGTATATATTCCAACGAAAACAAATAAACTAACATGATGAGCAATCTCAATATATTTATCAAGAAAGCACAGTTTTTAAATAGATGTGTATTCTAAAGATAATAGTTGAGGTTGCTTTTTATGTTTTTACAGAGAATTGCTATTCAAATAGTTAATAAATTGAAAACAAAGTAGCTGGATATTATATTTATTTAGATAGGAATTTGTTGCTGATTTTATTTGTAAATCCAAGTTTGTAGTATTCTTATTCATTTATAAAATAATATTCGTATGATTTGATGTTTTAATTAGTCCACCATTTCGATTTGTGCTATGATAATAGTGTTAAGTAAACGAAATAAGGGGTTATTAAGTTGAATAACTACAAAATTGGCCAACATATCAAGGTGCGTGTAACTGGTATTCAACCATACGGTGCGTTTGTTGAGACCCCTAATCATACTGAAGGACTGATTCATATATCAGAAATTATGGATGACTACGTTCATAATTTGAAGAAATTTCTATCAGAAGGCCAAATTGTTAAAGCTAAAATTTTGTCTATAGATGATGAAGGAAAGCTTAATCTATCATTAAAGGATAATGATTACTTCAAAAATTATGAGCGTAAGAAGGAAAAACAATCAGTATTAGATGAAATCAGAGAAACAGAAAAATATGGGTTTCAAACACTTAAAGAACGCTTACCAATCTGGATAAAACAGTCAAAGCGAGCAATTCGAAACGACTAAAGGAACAGATAAATCGTACCGAAAATCATACAAAGGGTCTGAAATGAAAGTTTCTTAGACTATAAAAGAGATTAGTATCTATTAAATTTTATTAGATACTAATCTCTTTTTGTCTACGATAACGTAATATGATTGATTCTATTTACACTTACAAATGGTTTAAGGTGACATATCCATTATATTTGTTAGATAGAATCGTTGACTTGCAATAATGTATGTGGATTTGTTTTTTAATTTATTTTAGAAATGAGAACTACAACTTAAAGTATTAAACGAATTGCAACTATATAAACAGATAATTGGAGAATGAAAAAATTACATGTTATAGTCAACTCAATAATTTTAAGGAGGAATTAAGTAATGAAAAGTAAATACGAACCATTGTTTGATAAAGTAGAATTACCAAATGGAGTAGAGTTGAGAAATCGATTTGTGTTAGCCCCTTTAACACATATTTCTTCAAATGATGATGGTACTATTTCAGATATAGAACTTCCTTATATTGAAAAGCGTTCACAAGATGTTGGTATTACAATTAATGCTGCGAGTAATGTGAGTGATGTCGGAAAAGCATTTCCAGGACAGCCATCAATCGCGCATGACAGTGATATTGAAGGACTAAAACGATTAGCTACAGCAATGAAGAAAAACGATGCCAAAGCACTCGTACAAATACATCATGGCGGTGCACAAGCATTGCCTGAATTAACACCTGATGGAGACGTCGTAGCACCAAGTCCAATTTCTTTAAAAAGTTTCGGTCAGAAACAAGAACATAGTGCTAGAGAAATGACGAATGAAGAGATTAAACAAGCAATCAAGGATTTTGGTGAAGCAACGCGACGTGCAATTGAAGCAGGGTTTGATGGTGTTGAAATACATGGCGCGAATCATTACTTAATTCATCAATTTGTATCACCATACTATAATAGAAGAAATGATGTTTGGGCAAATCAATATAAATTCCCGGTCGCTGTGATTGAAGAGGTGCTTAAAGCGAAAGAAGCGTATGGCAATAAAGACTTTATAGTTGGATACAGATTATCTCCAGAGGAAGCGGAGTCTCCAGGAATCACAATGGAAATTACAGAGGAACTCGTTAATAAAATTAGCCATATGCCAATCGACTATATTCATGTTTCAATGATGGATACGCATGCAACGACACGTGAAGGTAAATACGCTGGACAAGAAAGACTGCCTTTAATTCACAAATGGATAAATGGTCGTATGCCACTTATCGGTATTGGTTCAATTTTCACAGCTGACGAAGCTTTAGATGCAGTTGAAAATGTTGGTGTTGACTTAGTAGCCATTGGTAGAGAGCTACTACTGGATTATCAATTTGTTGAAAAAATTAAAGATGGACGGGAAGATGAAATTATTAATTACTTTGATCCAGAGAGAGAAGATAATCATCACTTAACTCCTAATTTATGGCATCAATTTAATGAAGGGTTCTATCCATTACCACGTAAAGATAAATAAGTGTTTAACTGTTACCACTAATGATATTGTGTATGCAATTTGTTAGTGGTTTTCAATATTTATAAATAAAAATATTCTTAGTAAAATATACTTTTGATTAAGTGTAAAATTATCAATTCTTTTGCTTGTAATCATTTAAGTAATTATGTCATTATAAATGTAAGGGTTTTCAAAATAGGCAAATTTAATGAAACTTAGTGATTATTTCATCTTTTTTGGTGGAAAAGTATCTGCTTTGAAAACTAATGTAATTATTTGGATAATGTTTCATGTATAATAGTTATAAATGATGAAAAGGGGAGATATGATGACTAAATCTGAAAAAATTATTGAGTTAACAAATCATTACGGAGCACATAATTATTTACCATTGCCAATTGTCATTTCAGAAGCTGAAGGGGTATGGGTTAAAGATCCTGAAGGCAATAAATATATGGATATGTTATCTGCATATTCCGCTGTTAACCAAGGTCATAGACATCCGAAAATTATTCAAGCATTAAAAGATCAAGCTGATAAAGTGACTCTAGTTTCACGTGCTTTTCATAGTGACAACTTAGGAGAATGGTACGAAAAAATTTGTAAACTGGCAGGTAAAGATAAAGCTTTACCAATGAATACAGGTGCTGAAGCAGTAGAAACAGCTTTGAAAGCAGCACGACGCTGGGCATACGATGTTAAAGGAATTGAGCCAAATAAAGCAGAAATCATTGCATTTAATGGTAACTTCCATGGTCGAACAATGGCGCCAGTTTCATTATCATCAGAAGCAGAATACCAACGTGGTTATGGTCCATTATTAGATGGATTTAGAAAAGTTGATTTTGGAGATGTAGATGCATTGAAAGCTGCAATTAATGAAAATACTGCAGCAGTTTTAGTAGAACCAATTCAAGGTGAAGCGGGTATAAATATACCACCAGAAGGATATTTGAAAGCAATTAGAGAATTATGTGATGAACATAATGTCTTATTTATTGCTGACGAAATCCAAGCAGGATTAGGTCGTTCGGGTAAATTATTTGCTACGGATTGGGATAATGTAAAACCTGATGTCTATATTTTAGGTAAAGCACTAGGTGGTGGTGTCTTCCCAATTTCTGTTGTATTAGCAGATAAAGAAGTATTAGATGTCTTTACACCTGGCTCACATGGTTCAACATTTGGTGGTAATCCACTTGCTTGTGCTGCATCAATTGCTGCATTAGATGTTATCGTTGATGAGGATTTACCAGGGCGCTCTTTAGAATTAGGAGATTATTTTAAAGAACAATTAAAGCAAATTGATCATCCATCAATTAAAGAAGTCCGTGGACGTGGTTTGTTTATAGGTGTGGAACTTAATGAAAGTGCTAGACCATATTGTGAAGCTTTGAAAGAAGAAGGCTTATTATGTAAAGAAACGCATGATACTGTCATTCGTTTTGCACCACCATTAATTATTACTAAAGAAGAATTGGACCTTGCACTTGAAAAAATAAGACATGTATTTCAATAATGTCAAAAAGTTGTAACAATCAGTTTGTAAGGGCTTTAAAAAGGAATACGTTATGTTACAATATGTTTGAAAGCGAAATCATTAGGTAAAGAAGAGGCGAAAAGGATCATGACTGAGAACAATAATTTAGTAACTTCTACTCAAGGAATTATTAAAGAAGCATTGCATAAATTGGGATTTGACGAAGGAATGTACGATTTAATTAAAGAACCTTTAAGAATGTTACAAGTGCGTATCCCTGTACGAATGGATGATGGCACTGTTAAAACATTCACAGGTTACCGTGCGCAACATAATGATGCTGTTGGACCAACAAAAGGGGGCGTGCGTTTCCACCCAGATGTTGATGAAGAAGAAGTAAAAGCATTATCAATGTGGATGACTTTGAAATGTGGCATTGTTAACTTACCATACGGTGGTGGTAAGGGTGGTATCGTTTGTGATCCACGTCAAATGAGCATTCATGAAGTTGAACGTTTATCACGCGGATATGTAAGAGCAATTTCACAATTCGTAGGTCCGAACAAAGATATTCCAGCACCAGATGTATTTACAAACTCACAAATTATGGCTTGGATGATGGATGAATATAGTGCATTAGATAAATTTAATTCACCAGGTTTCATCACAGGTAAACCAATTGTATTGGGTGGTTCTCATGGACGCGACAGATCAACTGCACTAGGTGTAGTTATTGCAATTGAACAAGCTGCAAAACGTCGTAATATGCAAATTGAAGGTGCCAAGGTTGTTATTCAAGGTTTCGGTAATGCCGGAAGTTTCTTAGCTAAATTCTTATATGATTTAGGTGCAAAAATTGTAGGTATCTCTGATGCTTACGGTGCATTACACGATCCAAATGGCTTAGATATAGATTATTTATTAGACCGTCGTGATAGTTTTGGTACGGTAACAAATTTATTTGAAGAAACAATCTCAAATAAAGAATTGTTTGAATTAGATTGTGACATCTTAGTACCAGCGGCTATTTCAAACCAAATTACAGAAGACAATGCACATGATATTAAAGCTAGCATCGTTGTTGAAGCTGCTAATGGACCTACAACACCAGAAGCAACACGTATTTTAACTGAACGTGGTATATTATTAGTTCCTGACGTATTAGCAAGTGCTGGTGGTGTAACGGTTTCTTACTTCGAATGGGTACAAAATAATCAAGGTTATTATTGGTCTGAAGAAGAAGTTAATGAAAAGCTACGTGAAAAATTAGAAGCGGCATTTGATACGATTTACGAATTGTCTCAAAATCGAAAAATAGATATGAGACTTGCAGCATATATCATAGGTATTAAACGTACAGCAGAAGCAGCTAGATATCGTGGTTGGGCATAATTAATTATCATATGTTATTTAACGAGCTTGGGACAGAAAACAAAGCCCTAAGCTCGTTAATTATATTTTAGCAGTAGTTGACTGAATAAAAATACACTTGTAACAAGCTTATTTCAAAAATAGCCGGGGCCCCAACACAGAGAAATTGGGGAGTCAATTTCTACAGACAATGCAAGTTGGGGTGGGCCCCAACACAGAGAATTTTTAATTAAACGCTCAACTATATATAGTTGATCAAAAAGACAGCAGTAGGATAATTTCATTTTAGAAATATCTTACTGCTGTCTTTTTTAGTAATAGCTATATTTTTGTATTTATGTTTTCTAGTTTAACAATACTACTTAATGACTTCTTTATATTTGTCAGCGAAATTTGTAAAGACACCATCAACGCCGTATTTATTTAATCGTAACATATCAGCTTTTTCATTTACTGTATAAGGATGTACTATAAATCCTAAGTCTTTTAAATGATGGGTATTTTGTTCAGTTAAATCTGTATAATCAGGACCTAATCCAATCGCATAAGAGCGTATCTCTTTTAAGCGTTGGTCGTTAAATTGTTGTAGTTCACCTTTATCAACTAATTTTACTAATGGCACATGCTTATTTTGACGATGAATTTTCTTTAAACTTTCGTCAGAAAATGATTGAATCATTACATGTCCATTTTTTAATTTATTGTTATTTAAAAGGTGATGCTTTTTCAACGAAGCTAATAATTGTTCTTCCATTCCTGGGTATACATCAGGTGACTTTGTTTCAATATAATAGTTTGCATTCGGACCATAACGTTCTAAAATTTCATCTAAAGTGGGTACTTTAGCATTTTTATAACTTGCTCTTGCGTATTTTGGATATTTTTTATTAAACCAACTTCCTGCATCTAACTGTTTTAATTCATCAAGTGTATAATCCTCAACTCTACCGTGTCCATTTGTTGTACGGTTAACAGTTTCATCATGCATAGCAACTAAATGGCCATCTTTGGTACGTTGTAAATCAATTTCGATATAAGATGCTTTTAACTCATTATGACTCTTATCATATGCTTGAAACGTATGCTCGGGTGCATAGCCACTTGCACCACGATGTGCGATAGTAGTGAATCGCTCATTCGTTAAATTTGTATGCCATTGAATAGCCTGAGGTTTATTTGCAATTTGATTTGTTTGTTCAGCGCCAGCAGTAGGTACTGATAAAAATCCCATAGTAAAAACAGCAGAAGCAGCCATAAATTTAGTGAAGCTTTTCGAAGAGTTAGTCATAGTCTTTATCCTTTCATCTCTTTATTTGTAGTTTAACAATTTTAAAATACTACAAAAACCTGCTTGTGAAAACGCTTTACACATTTCTTTTACAATTTATAACATTTTTGTAATATAAATTTAAAAGAATTATCAAACATTTTAGGAATCTTAAAAATGTGATGTTCAACAAGACGAAGAGAGCATTAAAATACCCACAATGTAATTTACATAGACATTGTGGGTAGGTAGATTAACGTATTTATTGTGATAGTAATTGTTTAGCAACATCAAGTTGTTGTTTGACCGATGATTGACCCGTTGAACCGTAACTTTGACGTCGTTTTAAGCAATTTTCCGGCTGCAAATAATCGTAAATATCGGCATCAATACTAGAATGATGTTGTTGATATGTTGCTAAAGGTACATCTAATAAATAATGACCTTGTTGTATACATTCTAAGACGATTTTTCCTACAATTTCATGTGCAGTTCTAAATGGAATATTTTTAGTTACTAAATAATCTGCTAGTTCCGTTGCATTTGAAAAATCTTCTTTAACAGTTTGATTGAGTCGTTCTTTATTAATTGTCATCGTTTGAATCATACCTTCGAAAATACGTAAAGAACCTTTAATTGTATGGACAGCATCGAATAAACCTTCTTTATCTTCCTGCATATCTTTGTTATATGCTAGAGGTAATCCTTTTAAAGTCATAAGCATGCTCATTAAATGACCAGTCGTTCGACCAACTTTACCTCTAATTAATTCTGCCATATCAGGATTTTTCTTTTGTGGCATAATAGATGAGCCAGTAGAAAATGCATCTGATAATGTAATGAATTTAGCTTCGTCTGTGGACCAGAAAATAATTTCCTCTGCAAAGCGTGATAAGTGAACCATCGTTAAAGAAATATTATGCAATGTTTCAATAATATAGTCTCTGTCACTAACAGCATCTAGGCTATTCTCATAGAGACTGCCAAAGTTCAACAATGCTGTTGTCTCGTGTCTATCGATAGGGTATGTGGTACCACTTAAGGCTGCTGCACCTAAAGGATTAATATCGATTCGTTTTAAACTATCTTCAAATCGTTGTTGGTCTCGTTGTAACATCCAAAAATAAGTCATAATATGATGTGCAAATGAAATTGGCTGTGCACGCTGTAAATGAGTATAACCAGGCATAATTGTATCAACATTATTGGAAGCGATGTCTACAATTACACTTTGTAACGACTTAATTAATGCGATGATATCTTGCACTTGTTTCTTAGTGTACAAGTGCATGTCTGTTGCAACTTGATCGTTTCTACTACGTCCAGTATGCAACTTACCACCAGCATCACCAATACGTTTAATTAATTCATGTTCAATATTTAAATGAATATCTTCTAATGATGCACTAAATTGAATTTGATCTTGATGATAATCATGTTGAATAGATTTTAGTCCTTGTATAATTTGTTCGCTGTCTTGTTGACTAATAATGCCTTGATTCGCAAGCATAGTTGCATGTGCAATGCTGCCTTCGATATCTTGATCTATGAGCGTTTGATCAAAAGTAATGGATGCGTTAAAGTCGTCAACCCACTCTTCAGGTTGTACTTCAAATCTACCGCCCCAAGCTTTATTGCTCATTGCTATAGCCTCCATGTAACATCGCATTTACTTGAGTAGGTAAACCATAGATATCGATAAAGCCAACAGCAGCGTCTTGATTAAATGCATCTTCTTTTGTATAAGTTGCTAATTTTTCATCATATAGTGTGTAAGGTGATTTTCTACCATTCACGATGGCATTACCTTTGAATAATTTAATTCTGACATCACCACTTACGTATTGCTGAGTACTATCAATAAATAATTTCAAGCTATCAGTTAAAGGTGAGAACCAAAGTCCATTATATAGTTGTTCAGCAAATTGCTTCTCAATGATTGGTTTAAAGTGTGCGACATCTTTCGTTAACGTAATCGTTTCTAATGCTTTATGCGCTTTTAAAATAACTTCTGCAGCAGGTGCTTCATAAATTTCTCTTGATTTGATACCTACAAGTCTATTTTCTACATGGTCAATTCTTCCGATACCATGCTTACCAGCTAATGCATTCAACGTTAAAATTAAATCGTCTAATTCATATGTTTTGCCATCAATTTGAACTGGGATACCTTTAACAAACGTTAAAATGATTTCATCAGCAGTATCTGGTGTTTCTTCTAAAGCATTTGTTAGATCGAACGCATCCTCTGGTGGCGCAGCATAAGGATCTTCTAAAATACCACATTCATTCGCTCTGCCCCATAGATTTTGATCGATAGAATAAGGTGAATCATGGTTGATTGATACAGGGATATTATGTTTAATTGCATAATCGATTTCTTCTTCACGACTCCATGCCCACTCACGTACAGGTGCGAATGCTTTCAATGATGGGTTTAATGCTTTAATGGCAACTTCGAAACGTACTTGGTCATTCCCTTTACCAGTACAACCATGTGCAATACCTACTGAATTTGTTTTCTCAGCAATCTCTACTAATTTTTTAGCAATTAACGGTCTTGATAAAGCAGAAACTAATGGATATGCATTTTCATACATTAAATTTCCTTTGATTGCATAACTTACATACTCATCACTAAATTCTTTTGTGGCATCAATAATATGACATTCAATAGCTCCCATATCTAAAGCTTTTTTATAAACGATGTCTAAATCTTTACCTTCACCAACATCTAGGCAACAAGCTACAACGTCGTATCCTTTGTCGATAAGCCATTGAACGGCCACACTTGTATCTAGTCCTCCTGAATATGCTAAAACAATTTTCTCTTTCATAAAATTCACCTCATTGTAGTTATCTGAATATTTCGTATGAACACATGATAGCAAACTTTTAATGAAAATAAAACCATTATTTTACATATTTATTCATAAAATATGATAGAGGTAGTTAGATTTGTAAGTGTAAATGCTTATTTATCAATGTTTAAAAGTGTTTTAAAAAACATGCAAATTGTATAAAAATGTTTGAGTGTTTGACGACAGTTAGAAATGTTTGTTGAAAAATAGGTGTGAAACGTCACATAAATATCAATTTTATTGATTAAGTACAAACTTGTGAATTGAATCGCAAACGTAAACTTAGTAAAATTAAGATATTAAATGAAACAGGAGGCTTTTATAGATGACTCATATTCAATTAGATTTTAGTAAAACGTTAGAATTTTTCGGTGAACACGAATTAAAACAACAACAAGAAATTGTTAAATCAATTCACAAAACAATTCATGAAGGTACTGGTGCAGGTAGTGACTTCTTAGGCTGGGTTGATTTACCAGTTGATTACGACAAAGAAGAATTTTCAAGAATTGTTGAAGCATCAAAACGCATTAAAGAAAATTCTGATGTTTTAGTAGTCATCGGTATTGGTGGTTCTTACTTAGGTGCACGTGCAGCAATCGAAATGTTAACGTCATCATTTAGAAACAGCAATGAATACCCTGAAATTGTATTTGTTGGTAATCACTTATCATCAACATACACTAAAGAGTTAGTTGATTATTTAGCAGACAAAGATTTCTCTGTAAACGTTATTTCTAAATCTGGTACAACTACAGAACCAGCAGTTGCATTTAGATTGTTCAAACAATTAGTTGAAGAAAGATACGGTAAAGAAGAAGCACAAAAACGTATATTTGCAACAACAGATAAAGAAAAAGGTGCTTTAAAACAGTTGGCTACAAACGAAGGTTATGAAACGTTCATCGTACCTGATGATGTAGGTGGAAGATATTCTGTTTTAACAGCAGTAGGATTATTACCAATTGCAACAGCTGGAATTAACATCGAAGCTATGATGATTGGTGCTGCAAAAGCACGTGAAGAATTATCTTCAGATAAATTAGAAGAAAACATTGCATACCAATATGCGACAATTCGAAACATTTTATATGCAAAAGGTTATACAACAGAAATGTTGATTAACTATGAACCATCTATGCAATACTTTAATGAATGGTGGAAACAATTATTTGGTGAATCAGAAGGTAAAGACTTCAAAGGTATCTATCCTTCAAGTGCCAACTACACAACTGATTTACATTCTTTAGGTCAATATGTACAAGAAGGCCGTCGTTTCTTATTCGAAACAGTTGTAAAAGTAAATCATCCTAAATATGATATTACTATTGAAAAAGATAGTGATGATCTAGACGGATTAAATTATTTAGCTGGTAAAACAATCGACGAAGTTAACACAAAAGCATTCGAAGGTACATTATTAGCGCATACTGATGGTGGTGTTCCTAACATGGTAGTGAACATTCCACAATTAGATGAAGAAACTTTCGGTTATGTCGTATACTTCTTTGAACTTGCTTGTGCAATGAGTGGATACCAATTAGGCGTAAATCCATTTAACCAACCTGGTGTAGAAGCATATAAACAAAACATGTTCGCATTATTAGGTAAACCTGGTTTTGAAGACTTGAAAAAAGAATTAGAAGAGCGTTTATAACATACATTACTTCAATGATTAGTGATCTATAAAATGGTATAAATATAGAGCTGAATATTAAGTTCATTGATAAAAATGAAAAGGCAATTTCTATTTAGAGTTATTTAAATAGAAGTTGTCTTTTTATATTATTAAAAATTTTGATTGGTATAGAATTAAGTTACATGTATTTATTATTAGATAACTATATTTATAGGAGGCGGTTAGTATGAATACAAGTTTGTTTTTAATAATTGCTGTTTTTAGTGTTTTGTTGACGATGATAATTTCTATAAATGAAAAGCATAAAAAATAAACATTGTACATCGAAGTGATGGTAAGTTTTGTGATATTTAATTAGCACCTATAATTTACAGTGTAAAAGAAACTTTAAAGAGAGGTATATGTTGGAAAGTTTATATAGAAAAATACAGATAGTATTAATAATATTAACAGCAGTTGTTTGTTTTAATGGGTTATTAAATACTAATGTAACGTTAAAAACGAATATAAATATTTTTGTTTTTAGTGGCATATTGTTATTGGCTTTTATTTGTTGGGCTTATGTTAAACTTAACAAATTTAAGTAATGGATGGGCAATGGATTAGAAAAGCATTGGGAAGTTTTAAAATATAAAATGCAAGTATTCAACGTCAGTAAGTGTCTGATATATATAAAGGTCTTAGGCTCGTTTCCTACGTTTAGACAAATACTTAAGACGAAGAATGTTAAGAGAAAATTAAAGATAAAATAATATCTGCCATACAATAATATTGTTATACTACTAGAGACTGATTTATTAGCATGATTACATGTTAATGTTTCTTTACTTAGTAATTAACTTTATAATGTAAGAATAATTATCTTCAGCCAAAGAAAGGGATTGATGATTTGTCGTTTCATCAAGTAGAAGAATGGTTTGAGATATTTCGACAGTTTGGCTATTTACCTGGATTCATATTGTTATATATAAGAGCGATTATTCCAGTATTTCCATTAGCACTCTATATTTTAATTAATATTCAAGCCTATGGACCTATTTTAGGTATATTGATTAGTTGGCTTGGATTAATTTCTGGAACATTTACAGTCTATTTGATCTGTAAACGATTGGTGAATACTGAGAGGATGCAGCGAATTAAACAACATACTGCTGTTCAACGCTTGATTAGTTTTATTGATCGCCAAGGATTAATCCCATTGTTTATTTTACTTTGTTTTCCTTTTACGCCAAATACATTAATAAATTTTGTAGCGAGTCTATCTCATATTAGACCTAAATATTATTTTATTGTTTTGGCATTATCAAAATTAGTTTCAACAATTATTTTAGGTTATTTAGGAAAGGAAATTACTACAATTTTAACGCATCCTTTAAGAGGGATAATAATGTTAGTTGTGTTGATTGTATTTTGGATTGTTGGAAAAAAGTTAGAACAGCATTTTATGGGGTCGAAAAAGGAGTGACATCGTGAAAAAAGTTGTAAAATATTTGATTTCATTGATACTTGCTATTATCATTGTACTGTTCGTACAAACTTTTGTAATAGTTGGTCATGTCATTCCGAATAATGATATGTCACCAACCCTTAACAAAGGGGATCGTGTTATTGTAAATAAAATTAAAGTTACATTTAATCAATTGAATAATGGTGATATCATTACATATAGGCGTGGTAACGAGATATATACTAGTCGAATTATTGCCAAACCTGGTCAATCAATGGCGTTTCGTCAGGGACAATTATACCGTGATGACCGACCGGTTGACGCATCTTATGCCAAGAACAGAAAAATTAAAGATTTTAGTTTGCGCAATTTTAAAGAATTAGATGGAGATATTATACCGCCTAACAATTTTGTTGTGCTAAATGATCATGATAACAATCAGCATGATTCTAGACAATTTGGTTTAGTTGATAAAAAGGATATTATTGGTAATATAAGTTTGACATATTATCCTTTTTCAAAATGGACGATTCAGTTCAAATCTTAAAAAGAGGTGTCAAAATTGAAAAAAGAATTATTGGAATGGATTATTTCAATTGCAGTCGCTTTTGTCATTTTATTTATAGTAGGTAAATTTATTGTTACACCATATACAATTAAAGGTGAATCAATGGATCCAACTTTGAAAGATGGCGAGCGAGTAGCTGTAAACATTATTGGATATAAAACAGGTGGTTTGGAAAAAGGTAATGTAGTTGTCTTCCATGCAAACAAAAATGATGACTATGTTAAACGTGTCATCGGTGTTCCTGGCGATAAAGTAGAATATAAAAATGATACATTATATGTCAATGGCAAAAAACAAGATGAACCATATTTAAACTACAATTTAAAACATAAACAAGGTGATTACATTACTGGGACTTTCCAAGTTAAAGATTTACCGAATGCGAACCCTAAATCAAATGTCATTCCAAAAGGTAAATATTTAGTTCTTGGGGATAATCGTGAAGTAAGTAAAGATAGCCGTGCGTTTGGCCTTATTGATGAAGATCAAATTGTTGGTAAAGTTTCATTTAGATTCTGGCCATTCAGCGAATTTAAATATAATTTCAATCCTGAAAATACTAAAAATTAATATGAAACAAATACAACATCGTTTGTCGGTTTTAATACTGATAAACGATGTTTTATTTTGTCAGTACCACAATAAAAGCTACGTTCGAAATGAACTTATAATAAATCAATCACAATCACTTTGTGTTAAAATATGTGTCAAAGGAAGTGAGGGTTTGTCATGACATTACATGCTTATTTAGGTAGAGCGGGAACAGGTAAGTCTACGAAAATGTTGACCGAAATAAAACAAAAAATGAAAGCAGATCCGCTTGGAGATCCAATCATTTTAATTGCGCCAACTCAAAGTACATTTCAATTAGAACAAGCCTTTGTCAATGATCCGGAATTAAATGGTAGTTTAAGAACAGAAGTGTTGCATTTTGAACGATTAAGTCATCGTATTTTCCAAGAAGTTGGTAGTTATAGCGAACAAAAGTTATCTAAAGCTGCAACGGAAATGATGATTTATAACATTGTTCAAGAACAACAAAAATATTTAAAACTTTATCAATCACAAGCAAAATATTATGGATTTAGTGAAAAATTAACAGAACAAATTCAAGATTTTAAAAAATATGCAGTAACGCCTGAACATTTAGAAAGCTTTATTGCTGATAAAAATATGCAAACTCGAACTAAAAATAAGTTAGAGGATATTGCTTTAATATATCGAGAGTTCGAACAACGCATTCAAAACGAGTTTATTACGGGTGAGGATGCATTACAATATTTTATTGATTGTATGCCAAAATCAGAGTGGCTAAAACGTGCTGATATATATATTGATGGTTTTCACAACTTTTCAACGATTGAGTATTTAATAATCAAAGGATTAATTAAATATGCGAAGAGTGTCACAATTATATTGACGACAGATGGTAACCACGATCAATTCAGTTTATTTAGAAAACCATCTGAAGTGTTACGACATATTGAAGAAATAGCAAATGAACTCAATATTTCTATTGAACGTCAATATTTCAACCAATTATATCGCTTTAATAATCAAGATTTAAAGCATCTTGAACAAGAATTTGATGCACTTCAAATCAATCGAGTGGCATGTCAAGGTCATATCAATATTTTAGAATCTGCGACTATGAGAGAGGAAATAAATGAAATTGCACGACGTATCATCGTTGATATTCGTGATAAGCAATTACGATATCAAGATATTGCTATTTTATATCGTGACGAGTCTTATGCTTATTTATTTGATTCCATATTACCGCTTTATAATATTCCTTATAACATTGATACAAAGCGTTCGATGACACATCATCCGGTCATGGAAATGATTCGTTCATTGATTGAAGTTATTCAATCTAATTGGCAAGTTAATCCAATGCTACGCTTATTGAAGACTGATGTGTTAACGGCATCATATCTAAAAAGTGCATACTTAGTTGATTTACTTGAAAATTTTGTACTTGAACGTGGTATATACGGTAAACGTTGGTTAGATGATGAGCTATTTAATGTCGAACATTTTAGCAAAATGGGGCGTAAAGCGCATAAACTGACCGAAGATGAACGTAACACATTTGAACAAGTCGTTAAGTTAAAGAAAGATGTCATTGATAAAATTTTACATTTTGAAAAGCAAATGTCACAAGCGGCAACTGTAAAAGACTTTGCAACTGCTTTTTATGAAAGTATGGAATATTTTGAACTGCCAAATCAATTGATGACAGAGCGAGATGAACTTGATTTAAATGGTAATCATGAAAAGGCGGAAGAAATTGATCAAATATGGAATGGCTTAATTCAAATCCTTGATGACTTAGTTCTAGTATTTGGAGATGAACCAATGTCGATGGAACGTTTCTTAGAAGTATTTGATATTGGTTTAGAACAATTAGAATTTGTTATGATTCCGCAAACATTGGACCAAGTTAGTATTGGTACGATGGATTTGGCTAAAGTCGACAATAAGCAACATGTTTACTTAGTTGGAATGAATGATGGTACGATGCCACAACCAGTAACTGCGTCAAGCTTGATTACAGATGAAGAAAAGAAATACTTTGAACAGCAGGCTAATGTCGAGTTAAGTTCAACATCAGATATTTTACAGATGGATGAAGCATTTGTTTGTTATGTTGCTATGACTAGAGCTAAGGGGAATGTTACATTTTCTTATAGTCTAATGGGATCAAGTGGTGATGATAAGGAAATCAGCCCATTTTTAAATCAAATTCAATCATTGTTCAACCAATTGGAAATTACTAACATTCCTCAATACCATGAAGTTAACCCATTGTCACTAATGCAACATGCTAAGCAAACCAAAATTACATTATTTGAAGCATTGCGTGCTTGGTTAGATGATGAAATTGTGGCTGATAGTTGGTTAGATGCTTATCAAGTAATTAGAGATAGCGATCTTTTAAATCAAGGTTTAGATTATTTAATGTCAGCATTAACGTTTGACAATGAAACTGTAAAATTAGGTGAAACGTTGTCTAAAGAATTATATGGTAAAGAAATTAATGCCAGTGTGTCTCGCTTTGAGGGATACCAACAATGCCCGTTTAAACATTATGCGTCACATGGTCTGAAACTAAATGAGCGAACGAAGTATGAACTTCAAAACTTTGATTTAGGTGATATTTTCCATTCCGTTTTAAAATATATATCTGAACGTATTAATGGCGATTTTAAACAATTAGACCTGAAAAAAATAAGACAATTAACGAATGAAGCATTGGAAGAAATTTTACCTAAAGTTCAGTTTAATTTATTAAATTCTTCAGCTTACTATCGTTATTTATCAAGACGCATTGGCGCTATTGTAGAAACAACACTAAGCGCATTAAAATATCAAGGCACGTATTCAAAGTTTATGCCAAAACATTTTGAGACAAGTTTTAGAAGAAAACCAAGAACAAATGACGAATTAATTGCACAAACATTAACGACAACTCAAGGTATTCCAATTAATATTAGAGGGCAAATTGACCGTATCGATACGTATACAAAGAATGATACAAGTTTTGTTAATATCATTGACTATAAATCCTCTGAAGGTAGTGCGACACTTGATTTAACAAAAGTATATTATGGTATGCAAATGCAAATGATGACATACATGGATATCGTTTTACAAAATAAACAACGCCTTGGATTAACAGATATTGTGAAACCAGGCGGATTATTATATTTTCATGTACATGAACCTAGAATTAAATTTAAATCATGGGCTGATATTGATGAAGATAAACTAGAACAAGATTTAATTAAAAAGTTTAAGCTGAGTGGTTTAGTGAATGCAGACCAAACTGTTATTGATGCATTGGATATTCGTTTAGAACCTAAATTCACTTCAGATATTGTGCCAGTTGGTTTGAATAAAGATGGTTCTTTGAGTAAACGAGGCAGCCAAGTTGCAGATGAAGCAACGATTTATAAATTCATCCAACATAACAAAGAAAATTTTATAGAAACAGCTTCAAATATTATGGATGGACATACTGAAGTTGCACCATTAAAGTACAAACAAAAATTGCCATGTGCTTTTTGTAGTTATCAATCGGTATGTCATGTAGATGGCATGATTGATAGTAAGCGATATCGAACTGTAGATGAAACAATAAATCCAATTGAAGCAATTCAAAATATTAACATTGATGATGAATTTGGGGGTGAGCAATAGATGACAATTCCAGAGAAACCACAAGGCGTGATTTGGACTGACGCGCAATGGCAAAGTATTTACGCAACTGGACAAGATGTACTTGTTGCAGCCGCGGCAGGTTCAGGTAAAACAGCTGTACTAGTTGAGCGTATTATCCAAAAGATTTTACGTGATGGCATTGATGTCGATCGACTTTTAGTCGTAACGTTCACAAACTTAAGTGCACGTGAAATGAAGCATCGTGTAGACCAACGTATTCAAGAGGCATCGATTGCTGATCCTGCAAATGCACACTTGAAAAACCAACGCATCAAAATTCATCAAGCACAAATATCTACACTTCATAGTTTTTGCTTGAAATTAATTCAACAGCATTATGATGTATTAAATATTGACCCGAACTTTAGAACAAGCAGTGAAGCTGAAAATATTTTATTATTAGAACAAACGATAGATGAAGTCATAGAACAACATTACGATATCCTTGATCCTGCTTTTATTGAATTAACAGAGCAATTGTCTTCAGATAGAAGTGATGATCAGTTTCGAATGATTATTAAACAATTGTATTTCTTTAGCGTTGCAAATCCAAATCCTACAAATTGGTTGGATCAATTGGTGACACCATACGAAGAAGAAGCACAACAAGCGCAACTTATTCAACTACTAACAGACTTATCTAAAGTATTTATCACAGCTGCATATGATGCTTTAAATAAGGCGTATGATTTGTTTAGTATGATGGATGGCGTCGATAAACATTTAGCTGTTATAGAAGATGAACGACGTTTAATGGGGCGTGTTTTAGAAGGTGGCTTTATTGATATACCTTATTTAACTGGTCACGAATTTGGCGCGCGTTTGCCTAATGTAACAGCGAAAATTAAAGAAGCAAATGAAATGATGGTCGATGCCTTAGAAGATGCTAAACTTCAGTATAAAAAATATAAATCATTAATTGATAAAGTGAAAAGTGATTACTTTTCAAGAGAAGCTGATGATTTGAAAGCTGATATGCAACAATTGGCGCCACGAGTAAAGTACCTTGCGCGTATTGTGAAAGATGTTATGTCAGAATTCAATCGAAAAAAGCGTAGCAAAAATATTTTGGATTTTTCTGATTATGAACATTTTGCATTACAAATTTTAACTAATGAGGATGGTTCGCCTTCAGAAATTGCCGAATCATACCGTCAACACTTCCAAGAAATATTGGTCGATGAGTATCAAGATACGAACCGAGTTCAAGAGAAAATATTATCTTGTATCAAAACGGGTGATGAACATAATGGTAATTTATTTATGGTTGGAGATGTTAAGCAATCTATTTATAAATTTAGACAAGCTGATCCAAGTTTATTTATTGAAAAGTATCAACGCTTTACTATAGATGGAGATGGCACTGGACGTCGAATTGATTTGTCGCAAAACTTCCGTTCACGTAAAGAAGTACTGTCAACGACAAACTATATATTCAAACATATGATGGATGAACAAGTCGGTGAAGTAAATTATGATGAATCAGCACAATTGTATTATGGTGCACCATATGATGAATCGGACCATCCAGTAAACTTAAAAGTGCTTGTTGAAGCGGATCAAGAACATAGTGATTTAACTGGTAGTGAACAAGAAGCGCATTTTATAGTAGAACAAGTTAAAGATATCTTAGAACATCAAAAAGTTTATGATATGAAAACAGGAAGCTATAGAAGTGCGACATACAAGGATATCGTTATTCTAGAACGCAGCTTTGGGCAAGCTCGCAATTTACAACAAGCCTTTAAAAATGAAGATATTCCGTTCCATGTGAATAGTCGTGAAGGTTACTTTGAACAAACAGAAGTCCGTTTAGTATTATCATTTTTAAGAGCGATAGATAATCCATTACAAGATATTTATTTAGTTGGGTTAATGCGCTCCGTTATATATCAGTTCAAAGAAGACGAATTAGCTCAAATTAGAATATTGAGTCCAAATGATGACTACTTCTATCAATCGATTGTAAATTACATTAATGACGAAGCAGCAGATGCCATTTTAGTTGATAAATTAAAAATGTTTTTATCAGATATTCAAAGTTACCAACAATATAGTAAAGATCATCCGGTGTATCAGTTAATTGATAAATTTTATAATGATCATTATGTTATTCAATACTTTAGTGGACTTATTGGTGGACGTGGACGACGTGCAAATCTTTATGGTTTATTTAATAAAGCTATCGAGTTTGAGAATTCAAGTTTTAGAGGTTTATATCAATTTATTCGTTTTATCGATGAATTGATTGAAAGAGGCAAAGATTTTGGTGAGGAAAACGTAGTTGGTCCAAACGATAATGTCGTTAGAATGATGACAATTCATAGTAGTAAAGGTCTAGAGTTTCCGTTTGTCATTTATTCTGGATTGTCAAAAGATTTTAATAAACGTGATTTGAAACAACCAGTTATTTTAAATCAGCAATTTGGTCTCGGAATGGATTATTTTGATGTGGATAAAGAAATGGCATTTCCATCTTTAGCTTCGGTTGCATATAGAGCTGTTGCTGAAAAAGAACTTGTGTCAGAAGAAATGCGATTAGTCTATGTAGCATTAACAAGAGCGAAAGAACAACTTTATTTAATTGGTAGAGTGAAAAATGATAAATCATTACTAGAACTAGAGCAATTGTCTATTTCTGGTGAGCACATTGCTGTCAATGAACGATTAACTTCACCAAATCCGTTCCATCTTATTTATAGTATTTTATCTAAACATCAATCTGCGTCAATTCCAGATGATTTAAAATTTGAAAAAGATATAGCACAAATTGAAGATAGTAGTCGTCCGAATGTAAATATTTCAATTGTGTACTTTGAAGATGTGTCTACAGAAACCATTTTAGATAATGATGAATATCGTTCGGTTAATCAATTAGAAACTATGCAAAATGGTAATGAAGATGTTAAAGCACAAATTAAACACCAACTTGATTATCAATATCCATATGTAAATGATACTAAAAAGCCCTCAAAACAATCTGTTTCTGAATTGAAAAGACAATATGAAACAGAAGAAAGTGGCACAAGTTACGAACGAGTAAGGCAATATCGTATCGGTTTTTCAACGTATGAACGACCTAAATTTCTAAGTGAACAAGGTAAACGAAAAGCGAATGAAATTGGTACGTTAATGCATACAGTGATGCAACATTTACCATTCAAAAAAGAACGCATATCTGAAGTTGAGTTACATCAGTATATCGATGGATTAATCGATAAACATATTATCGAAGCAGATGCGAAAAAAGATATCCGTATGGATGAAATAATGACATTTATCAATAGTAAGTTATATTCGATTATTGCTGAAGCAGAGCAAGTTTATCGTGAATTACCGTTTGTAGTTAACCAAGCATTAGTGGATCAATTGCCACAAGGAGACGAAGACGTCTCAATTATTCAAGGTATGATTGACTTGATCTTTGTTAAAGACGGTGTGCATTATTTTGTAGACTATAAAACCGATGCATTTAATCGTCGCCGTGGGATGACAGATGAAGAAATTGGTACACAATTAAAAAATAAATATAAGATACAGATGAAATATTATCAAAATACGCTTCAAACGATTCTTAATAAAGAAGTTAAAGGTTATTTATACTTCTTCAAATTTGGTACATTGCAACTGTAGTATTTTGATTTTCAAAAGAATAAAAAATAATTTCGATTAAGTGCAAAGTCCTTGTAGCAGAATGAACACAACTCATTTTCAAAATTGTCTTACTTATTTATTTGTTATTTGATAACGAAAAAAGTTATAATGTGAATTAAGATAAAGATGAGGAGTTGAGAATGAATGAAATTCTTATCATTCAAGTATAATGACAAAACTTCATATGGCGTTAAAGTAAAACGCGAAGATGCTGTATGGGATTTAACACAAGTATTTGCTGACTTTGCAGAAGGAGATTTCCATCCTAAAACATTGTTAGCTGGTTTACAACAAAATCATACTTTAGATTTTCAAGAACAAGTACGTAAAGCAGTTGTAGCAGCAGAAGATAGCGGCAAAGCTGAAGACTATAAAATTTCATTTAATGACATTGAATTTTTACCACCAGTAACACCTCCGAATAATGTGATTGCTTTTGGTAGAAATTACAAAGATCATGCGAACGAATTAAATCATGAAGTGGAAAAATTATATGTATTTACAAAAGCAGCGTCATCTTTAACAGGAGATAATGCAACAATTCCAAATCATAAAGATATTACTGATCAATTAGATTATGAAGGTGAATTAGGTATTGTTATTGGTAAGTCTGGTGAAAAGATTCCAAAAGCATTAGCTTTAGATTATGTTTACGGCTATACAATTATTAACGATATCACTGATCGCAAAGCGCAAAGTGAACAAGATCAAGCATTTTTATCAAAAAGTTTAACTGGCGGTTGCCCAATGGGTCCTTATATCGTTACTAAAGACGAACTACCATTACCTGAAAATGTAAATATTGTTACAAAAGTTAACAATGAAATTAGACAAGATGGTAACACTGGCGAAATGATTCTTAAAATTGATGAATTAATAGAAGAAATTTCAAAATATGTTGCACTACATCCGGGAGATATTATTGCAACTGGTACACCAGCAGGCGTTGGTGCAGGTATGCAACCACCTAAATTCTTACAACCAGGTGATGAAGTTAAAGTGACTATTGATAATATTGGAACGCTGACAACTTATATCGCTAAATAATTATCATTTAAAAAGCTAACCGGTCTTTATATAGATTGGTTAGTTTTTTCTTGCTTTTCTAAAAAGGTGTTAAAGATCATTGTTTATAATGTTACCATTTTGAGACGAAAGTGAAATGTTGATATTAAGCAGTAGTTGATTATTTTACAGCAGATGCACAATATTCTAATAAGTAATAAAATGTCATGTTCTTCCTCACAAATATAGAAGTGTGGTAAAATATATATTTGTGTATGAATAAATAATGATTAAATTATAAGAAAGTGGGTATTTATCCCACGAAGTTTTAATTTAATAACTAAAATTATTAAAGTGGGGGAATTAATATGTTACATTTACATATTTTAAGTTGGGTATTAGCAATCATTTTATTTATCGCTACATACTTAAATATTTCAAAAAATCAAGGTGGCACGCCATATTTCAAACCATTACATATGGTACTACGATTATTTATGCTGTTGACGTTAATTTCAGGATTTTGGATATTAATTCAGTCATTTATGAATGGCGGGGCAAATCATATGTTGCTTACATTGAAAATGCTGTGTGGTGTTGCAGTAGTTGGATTGATGGAAGTGTCGATTGCTAAAAGAAAGAGACATGAACAAAGTCACACAATGTTTTGGATAACAATTGCATTAATTATCATCACAATGGTATTAGGTGTCATTCTACCGTTAGGGCCTTTATCAAAATTATTCGGTATTGGCTAATTGATAAGACATATAGTAAATGACATAAGGCATGGACAATTATAAGTCCAAGACCTTATGTCTTTTTTGATTCTAAAAATGTTTAAACAAAAAAATGGACTGGATAGTAGTACCAGTCCAACATAATTCTAACCTAGAGAATTAAGATTAGATTGAATCGCATGATTCATTTATTTAGCTTTGTAACCAATCATATTGATTAAATCTTTAGGGTGGCTATATGGTGGTGCATAAGCCACTTCAAACTCAGTTAACTCATCTACAGTTAGCTGGTTCATCATTGCCATCGATAGTACATCAATCCGTTTATCTGCGCCTTCTTTTCCTACTGCAGCTGCTCTTAAAATCTGACGGTTTGAAGTGTCATAATATACTTTTAAGTGTAAAGGGGAATTTCCTGGGTAATAATTCGCGTGTGCACCTTGAGTGACTTCCACCATTTTATAGTCAAATTGCTTTAGTTCGTTTGGTTTAACGCCGACACTCGCAAATGTATAATCAAAGAACTTCACAATATTGTTGCCTAAGAAGCCTTTGAATTCAATAGTGTCATTTCCAGCAATTTGTTCGGCAACAATACTTGCTGCACGATGAGCGCCCCAAGCTAAAGGAACACTGGCCGGTAGATCGACATGTCGATAATGTGATGTTGCAATATCGCCTATTGCATAAATGTTTGGAACATTTGTTTCAAATTTATCGTTTACCGGTATGAAACCTTTTCGATCAAGTTTGATATTTGAACTTTCGATAAATTTTGAATTGGGGTGAGTACCGACACCTTCAATAATCATATCGTAATGTTCAACTTTTCCTGATTTAAATGTAATTTCATTTTCATTGATAACAACAATTTCCTCATTTAAACGGTATGGAATCTCCCGCTTATCTAATTCATCAAGTATAGGTTGATTCATGTCGGCATCCATTAATTTATTTATCTTATCAGATCGATGAATTAAAGTAGGGTGTAAACCACGTTCATAAAGATTTTCAAGAACTTCTAATGAAACATACCCTGCACCTACAACCAATACTTTATCAACTTGATTTGCTTTGATGAATTGATCGATAGCATCAGTGTCTTCTAAATTTCTAAGTGTAAATGTAATATCACTTTCAAAGCCAAGGCTATTTGCACTTGCACCAGGGCTTAATATGAGTTTATCGTAAGATTCTTCAAATTGTTCGTTGGTCTTTCTATTTAATACAGATACAGTTTGTCTTTCATCATTGATTGCAATAACTTCATGATAAGTTTTTACTGTAATTTGTTTTCTATCATAAAATTTTTCAGGTGTATATGCTAAAGCATATTTTCTATCTTCAACAACTTCGCCAATGACATAAGGCAATGCACAATTAGCAAAGCTCATATCACGATCTTTTTCAAAAATAATAATGTCACTTTCTTTATCTAAACGTCGAATTTGGCTGGCACATGTAGCACCGCCAGCGACTGCTCCGACTACGACTATTTTGGGCATCGTAACTTACCTCCTATTGTTTTAAAATATTATAAAATGATTAGTTATAAATTAACAGTAATATCTAATATTTAAATTAAAGAAATCATTCAAATATCGACCAATGCCATCTTCATTATTGTTGAATGTAATATTGTTCGCTACATCTTTAAGTTCTTGCAAACCATTTTCCATAGCAACACCATGGCGGGCGTACTCAATCATTTCTATATCATTATCTTCATCACCGAATGCAATAATATTATTTCGGTCAATATTTAAAAATTGTCTAACTTGTTCAATACCTCTTGCTTTATTAATACCAAGTTTTACAATTTCAATGACAGGGAATGGTGCGCCCCAGCGTCGATGCTCAATATGATCGGCATAAAAATGAGTAAGCATATTTTTGATTTCAGGTATTTTACTTTCTTCGGCTTCAATTAAAATTGAGGTAGGGGATTCTTTCAAGTGGACAAGTAAATTACCAGTTTGAATTCTTGGATTACCCATTGAAAAACCTTCAAATAATCTTGGATCATGATTGTTAATGAAAACATAATCTTTCACTTCTGCAATAATATTCGATACTTGATATTGTTGTAATCCTTGAATAATATTTTGTGCGATGCCTAAATCTAAAATTTCATGGCAAGTTTTGAAGTTTTTATCTTTAGGGTGATGTACGTAAGCGCCATTAAAATTAACAATTGGTGTCGTTAAATTTAATTCATGATAATACATTTGACTTGCACGATAAGGTCTGCCAGTCGCAATCATAATTTGGTGTCCACGTTGTTGTAATTCATTTAATACTTGTTTAGTATATGATGAAATTTCTTTGTTATCGTTTAATAATGTTCCGTCTAAGTCTAGACATATTAAATGTGGTTGCATATCTCTCTCCTCATAAGTTGCTTAGTTCATATAGATACATCATAGCATTTTATTGGCGTTTTGTCGGATATTTGATATATTATGAATAATATGACATTAAAGAGGTGATATGGATGGAAGAGGCATTGAAAGATAGTATCTTAGGTGCATTAGAAATGGTAATTGACCCTGAATTAGGAATTGATATCGTTAATTTAGGTTTAGTATACAAAGTGAATGTTGATGATGAAGGCGTATGTACAGTTGATATGACTTTAACATCAATGGGATGTCCAATGGGACCTCAAATTATTGATCAAGTTAAAACAGTATTAGCAGAGATTCCTGAAATTCAGGATACTGAAGTGAATATCGTATGGAGTCCACCTTGGACAAAAGATATGATGTCACGTTACGCTAAGATTGCACTTGGTGTGAGCTAACATAAACTTGTATTGCTTGTAGAAATTGGAAATCCAATTGGGGCTCCGCTCCCAACTTGCATTGCTTGTAGAATTTCTTTTCGAAATTCTCTGTGTTGGGGCCCCGCAGTCAATATAACATTGTAGAGTATAATTCATTGTGAATAAGCTCCCTTCAAAGTAGACATTGAAGGGAGCCTTATTTACGTTCAAGGTTCTGATTTTATTTTGAAAATTTATATCTAACTTGTTTCAAAAAATATGAACTAAGACAGTGACTCGCACTTCTAAGAGTGTACAATTCATTTCCTAGTTGAATATTTTCGGGAAAATTTTTATAATAAATTGAATTTATATTACAGTTATATTACAATACATAATACTTCATAGTTTTTAAGTTGCCGAGTTGCATTACAAATTGGATTTCGAAGTAAGAATCATCATTGGTAATTTTTTAATTTAACAGTATTTTAGTCAATATGATTTTGATGATGTCGTAATTCAATAATATACATATGCATTTCAATATTCTTTTAAACAGCATAACTAAATTTAATTAAGCATCTAAGAAGAACAGTTTTAAAAGGGAAGAATGCAAAAATGAACAAAACAAAGGGTTTTACAAAATATAAGAAAATGAGATATATGCCAGGGCTCGATGGTTTGAGGGCAATCGCTGTTCTAGGAATTATTATTTACCACTTAAATAAGCAATGGTTGACAGGTGGCTTTTTAGGTGTGGATACATTTTTTGTGATCTCTGGTTATTTAATTACAAGCTTATTACTCAAAGAGTATGATGACACAGGTATCATTAAATTGAAAAGCTTTTGGATACGTCGTTTAAAACGTTTATTACCAGCAGTCATAGTTTTATTAATGGTTGTAGGGACAGCAACCTTATTATTAAAATCAGATAATATCATTAGGGTTAAACATGATATTATTGCTGCGATATTTTATGTATCAAATTGGTGGTATATAGCAAAAGATGTTAATTATTTTGAGCAATTTTCATTTATGCCATTAAAGCATTTATGGTCTTTAGCAATTGAAGAACAGTTTTACATATTTTTCCCAGTTATTTTGGTTACATTATTGTTAACAATTAAAAAGCGATACAAAATAGGATTTATTTTTTGGGGAGTATCTATAATTTCTTTAGGGTTAATGATGTTTATCTACAGTATTAATGGGGATCATTCACGAGTGTATTTTGGAACAGATACAAGATTACAGACATTGTTACTGGGTGTTATTTTAGCTTTTTTATGGCCACCGTTTAAATTGAAAAATGATCCACCTAAAGTTGTAAAATATGTTATTGATAGCATAGGTAGTTTATCATTTATAGTACTTATATTATTATTTTTCATTATTAATGATGAGACGAATTGGATATATGATGGAGGTTTCTATTTAATTTCCATATTAACGTTATTTATTATTGCCAGTGTCGTTCATCCATCTACATGGATAGCGAAGATATTTTCAAATCCAGTGTTAGTATTTACCGGGAAAAGATCTTACAGTCTATATTTATGGCATTTTGCAGTAATTAGTTTCGTACATAGTTACTATGTAGACGGACAGATACCTGTATATGTGTACTTTATAGATATAAGTTTAACAATTATATTTGCAGAGCTATCATATCGCTTTATAGAAACTCCATTTAGAAAAGAAGGTATTAAAGCTTTAAATTGGCGACCTTCTTATATACCACAATTTATAAGAATGGCAATTGTAGTAACCTTGTTAATTCCATTTATGTTGATTTTAGTAGGTGCATTCAATAAATATGGTAAAGACATTATAGGAGAAAAAGCGAATAGCTTTGATACCACTATTGAAGATAATTATTTAATGCGGATAGCACCAATTGATAACATTCACATTGATGGCTTAGTAAGTGAGAAGAAAAAGGAATCTTCCGACGTATATAATAATATTAAACCTCTTTTAATCGGTGATTCAGTAATGGTTGATATCGGTGAGTCATTTAAGTCATCAGTTCCTAAGTCTAGAATTGATGGAAAAGTAGGGCGTCAATTGTATCAAACCTTACCTTTAGTTAAAGCGAATTATTCACAATATAAAAAATCATCTGATCAAGTTGTATTAGAATTAGGTACAAATGGCGACTTTACTGTCAAACAGCTCGACGATTTACTTAATCAATTTGGAAAAGCCAAGATTTATTTAGTTAATACACGTGTTCCAAGAATTTATGAGGCAAATGTAAATCGATTATTAGCTGACGCGGCGAAACGAAAGTCCAATGTCACATTAATTGATTGGTATAAGCGATCACAAGGACATAGTGAATATTTTGCACCAGACGGTGTACATTTAGAGTACAAAGGAGTCCTAGCTTTAAAAGATGAAATATTAAAAGCACTTAAAAAGAAATAACATATGTTTAATAAGTCTAGTTAATGTGTAACGTAACATTAGCTAGATTTTTTTAATTCAAAAAATTATTTACAAATATTAGGAAATTTAAGTGTAAAAGAGTTGATAAATGATTATATTGGGACTATAATATAATTAAGGTCAAAGAAAGTCAAAGTCAAAAGTGCAACTTGACCAACTCTACAAATTAGAGGTGAAATTAATGGATATAAATAAAATGACATATGCTGTTCAAAGTGCTTTACAACAAGCAGTTGAACTGAGTCAGCAACATAAATTACAAAATATAGAAATTGAGGCAATTTTAAGCGCTGCCTTAAATGAAAGTGAAAGCTTATATAAAAGTATTTTAGAACGAGCAAATATTGAGGTAGATCAATTAAACAAAGCTTATGAAGACAAACTAAATACGTATGCATCTGTAGAAGGTGACAATATACAATATGGTCAATATATTAGCCAACAAGCAAACCAATTGATAACTAAGGCTGAATCATACATGAAAGAATATGAAGATGAATATATTTCAATGGAGCATATTTTATGTTCGGCAATGGACATTGATCAAACAACAAAACATTATATAAATAATAAAGTAGAAGTTATCAAAGAAATTATTAAAAAAGTAAGAGGGGGAAATCACGTGACATCACAAAATCCAGAAGTTAATTACGAAGCATTAGCTAAATATGGCCGCGACTTAGTAGAAGAAGTTAGACAAGGTAAAATGGATCCTGTTATAGGAAGAGATGAAGAAATTCGAAATACGATTCGTATTTTAAGTCGTAAAACTAAAAACAACCCTGTGCTCATTGGTGAACCAGGTGTTGGTAAAACTGCAATTGTTGAAGGATTAGCGCAGCGTATAGTTAAGAAAGATGTGCCAGAATCATTATTAGATAAAACTGTTTTTGAGTTAGATTTAAGCGCATTAGTAGCGGGCGCTAAATATCGTGGTGAATTTGAAGAGAGATTAAAAGCAGTCCTAAAAGAAGTTAAAGAGTCTGATGGTAGAATTATATTATTTATTGATGAAATCCATATGCTTGTAGGTGCTGGTAAAACAGATGGTGCCATGGATGCAGGCAACATGCTAAAACCAATGTTAGCACGAGGAGAGTTACATTGTATTGGTGCAACAACTTTAAATGAATATAGAGAATATATTGAAAAAGATTCGGCATTAGAGCGTCGTTTCCAAAAAGTAGCAGTTAGTGAGCCTGATGTTGAAGATACAATTTCAATTTTACGTGGTTTAAAAGAACGATATGAAGTGTATCATGGTGTGCGTATTCAAGATAGAGCCTTAGTTGCTGCCGCTGAATTGTCTGATCGTTACATCACTGATCGTTTTTTACCAGATAAAGCGATTGATTTAGTTGACCAAGCATGTGCAACAATTCGTACGGAAATGGGATCAAATCCAACTGAATTGGATCAAGTTAATAGACGTGTTATGCAATTAGAAATTGAAGAAAGCGCACTTAAAAATGAATCTGACAATGCGAGCAAACAGAGATTACAAGAACTACAAGAAGAGCTTGCCAATGAAAAAGAGAAACAAGCAGCACTTCAATCTCGTGTAGAATCAGAAAAAGAAAAAATAGCAAACTTACAAGAAAAACGTGCGCAACTAGATGAAAGTAGACAAGCGTTGGAAGATGCACAAACAAATAACAATTTAGAAAAAGCAGCTGAACTACAATATGGAACAATTCCTCAATTGGAAAAAGAACTTAGAGAATTAGAGGATAATTTCCAAGATGAGCAAGGTGAAGATACAGATCGAATGATTCGTGAAGTTGTAACAGACGAAGAAATTGGCGATATTGTCAGCCAATGGACAGGCATACCAGTTTCAAAATTAGTTGAAACAGAACGTGAAAAATTACTTCACTTAAGTGATATCTTGCATAAACGTGTTGTAGGTCAAGATAAAGCGGTTGACCTGGTTTCAGATGCAGTAGTTAGAGCAAGAGCAGGTATTAAAGATCCAAACAGACCTATTGGTAGTTTCTTATTCCTAGGTCCAACTGGGGTAGGTAAAACTGAATTAGCTAAATCATTAGCTGCATCATTATTTGATTCTGAAAAACATATGATTCGTATCGATATGAGTGAATATATGGAAAAACATGCAGTATCAAGATTGATAGGGGCACCTCCAGGATATATTGGACATGATGAAGGGGGTCAATTAACTGAAGCGGTTCGTCGTAATCCATACTCAGTTATCTTATTAGATGAGGTTGAAAAAGCGCATACTGACGTCTTTAATGTATTATTGCAAATTTTAGATGAAGGCCGTTTAACTGATTCTAAAGGACGTAGCGTTGATTTTAAAAATACTATTATTATTATGACAAGTAATATTGGATCTCAAGTTTTATTAGAAAACGTAAAAGAGACTGGTGAAATTACAGAATCAACAGAAAAAGCTGTTATGACAAGTTTAAATGCATATTTCAAACCAGAAATTTTGAATCGTATGGATGACATCGTATTATTTAAACCTCTATCCATTGATGACATGAGTATGATTGTAGATAAAATATTAACGCAATTAAATATAAGATTACTAGAACAACGAATCTCAATTGAAGTTTCTGATGATGCTAAAGCTTGGCTAGGTCAAGAAGCTTATGAACCTCAATACGGTGCAAGACCATTAAAACGTTTTGTACAACGCCAAATTGAAACACCATTAGCACGTATGATGATTAAAGAGGGATTCCCAGAAGGTACAACGATTAAAGTTAATTTAAATTCAGACAATAACTTAACGTTTAATGTTGAAAAAATTCATGAATAAAATTGAACCAAGAATGTGATGATTAATCGCATTCTTGGTTTTTTAGATTTGAAATTTATTATAATTGTTCATTGGCAATATACTTTTTAAATGATTTAATAAACGCCAATATTTCTGGACTTTCTTTTTTGCTGTATATATATGTAAATGAAATAGGTGCTTGTAAAATTTTCGTGTTAATAACCGAAATATTGTAATTACTATTTGTTGTTATATAAATAGGCAGGAATGATATGCCTTGATTCATTTCGATTAATTTAATTGAAGTATGCACATCATTGATAGATAGAAATTGTGCTTTTTCATAAATATTTAAAATATTATTTTTAAGTGATGACCAATATTCTGGATGGTTATCACTTATTATTTTGTATTTTTCAAATAAAGATGCCTCAGTTAGAAGATGATTATTCTCTTTATTGGGAGCAATCAATACAATTTTACCTTCACATACTTTTTCAGAATGAACTTCTCTTAGTTTAGGTTGATTTCTGCTAATCCCAATGTCATACGTATGATTATTAATATCTTTTTCAATATTTTCATTTTTGACATGGAGAGAAACATCGATAAACGGATGCTCGTTAAAGAAAGATTTTAAAAATTTGGGCATAATGAATGTCGCGATATATGAAGACACGACAACATTTAATTTCGATTGAAACATCGTCTTTTTAAGTTGGATATGTTTGATGCCACTTTCATATTGTTCAATAAAACTTTGCGCAATTGGAAGAAATGTATGACCATCTTCAGTCAAGATAATTTGATTTTTATAAGTTTCAAATAGTTTCACATTGAGATGTTGTTCTAAATTTTTAATTTGCTTATGTATAGAAGGTATAGTGAGATTAATTTCTTCACTAGCTAATCGATAGTTTAACGTCTTCGCTAAAATGACAAATGTATAGTACCAATCCAAATTCATGAACTTACCTCTTTCAAAAAAGTTAATAATTCATTAGATAATATTTAATTTTTATTGCATAAAAATAATATTAATATTATATCAGAGGTTATCGAGGGGGTGAAGTAATATGATTCGAATTCAAGATAATACAATAAGGGATGGTATGCAAAAAAGTAATGTTCGAAAAAGTCTATTTATAAAAAAAAGAAGTATTGAAACAAATTAACAAGTTAAATATAAATTCTGTTGAAGTAGGCATGTGTACTACTATCGAGGATGAATTTAATATTCATCAATTCAGAGACATTTTAAGCCCTGAAAAAGAATTAGTAGTATTGACTAGGCTTAATGAAAAAGAAATAAAAAAATAGTCAAATTGAAAATTCATAATTTAGTGGTAAAAATACTATTGCCAATATCTGACTTGCATATAAAAGAAAAGCTTAATTTTTCAAATAAATATTATATTCAGAAAATCAAAGACTGCTTGGATATATTAAAGAAAGATAAAAAAGGAGTAGATATTTGTTTTGAAGATGCAACAAGGACTTCTAGAGAAAAATTGAAAGAATACATGGAAATTATTTCAAAATATCAAGTTAGAACAGTTACATTTGCGGACACTGTAGGATGTTCGACACCATTAGAATACGGAGATATTTTTAATTACTTTGTAAAAAAATATTCTAACATAATTTTTTCTGCTCATTGTCATAACGATCTAGGGTTGGCTACTGCAAATACATTAGCTGCAATTTTAAATGGTGCAAAGCAAATAGAAACTACATTTTTGGGAATTGGTGAGAGAGCGGGTAATGCTCCTATTGAGGAAATAATTACTATTTTGACAAAAAAACAAATAGAAAGTACGGAATTCACTTTACCCGACGTATATAAAACTAGTATTAATATTTCTAAAATTCTCGATTTTCAAATATCAGAAAACAAACCTATAATTGGTGAAAATATATTTAAACATGAATCAGGAATTCATCAAGATGGTACTAAAAAAAATATAAATATGTATCAATATTTAGTTCCTAGTGATTTAGGATTGAAAAATTCACAAGTTGTTCAGTTTCCAATAAGTAATATTTCTAGTAAGAAAATCTTGCACAATAAATTTAAATCAATAGTTAACACTGAAGAAATTGATGAAAATATTTCTTTCTATAAACTTGTGAACAAGTTTTCACCTGAAGTAGCACCTGAAGATACAGTGGATTTACTTCAGATAATAAAAAGGAGGAGTAAAGATGGAAATTTTAAATGATTCTGTAAAAAGTTTTGAAAAACTTTATTTACAATTACAAGATGGTTTTCCAGTGATTGTTCCTACTGATACTAATTATAATTTATGTAGTTTACCTAACAACGATCTTTGTATCGATAAAATATTTGAATATAAAAAGCGATCGAAAGATAAGCCATTATCATTATTTATTGATAAGCCAGAGGATTGGAAATTGTATGGAGATAATCAAAATACGGAAATAGTTGATAAACTAGTTGAAATATTTTGGCCTGGACCATTAAATATTATTTTAAAAAATAAAACAAGTTATAATTATATGCTCAATAATTCAGATAGTATAGCTATAGGATGTGTACAAAATAAAACGATGAGAAGATTTATTTCATATATTAATTCACCTATAGCAATTACTTCAGCAAATATCTCTGGAACTGCCGATGATATTTTAATAACTGAAAATGAAGCAATTAAGCACATGGGCGAAAATGTAAGATATTTGCTAAGAAGTCAAAATAAAACTAACTATAAAACATCTAGTACGATTATTAAAGTGACAGATAATAAAATTGAATTATTAAGAGAAGGAGATATAAAGTTTGAAGAAATAAAAGAAAGACTAGGTACAGGTATTATTTATGAATAAGTTAATACTTGGGATTTATTTATACCGAATTTTTTCACGAGCATACTTTTATTTACCGTTTTTATTAATTTACTTTTTGATTCAAGGTTATTCCATAATACAATTAGAAATATTAATGGCGTCTTATGGCATTGCAGCATTTTTATTCTCTCTATACAAAGAGAAGTGTTTTAAAATTTGTAACTTAAAAGATTCTAATAAATTAGTTGTTAGTGAAATATTCAAAATCATCGGTTTATTGTTGTTATTATATCAAAATCAATATTTAATTTTAGTAGTGGCACAAATATTATTAGGGTTAAGTTACTCAATGATGGCGGGTGTTGATACAGCAATAATTAAAAGAAATATAACAAATGAGAAATACGTACAAAATAAGTCAAATAGCTATATGTTCCTATCATTATTAATTTCAGGGATTATAGGTAGTTATCTTTATGGAATAAATATTAAATGGCCTATAATAATGACTGGTATATTTTCAATTCTAACAATTATAATTATTCGATGCACATTAGTTGAAAATAGGGAATTAAATTTAATAGGAGAAACAAAGGGAAAGATAAAGAAATTTCTACCGGAAGAGAAGTTTTGGATATTGCATTATTCTTTTTTAAGAGCGTTAATATTAGGATTTTTTATAGGATTTATTCCAATTAATATATATAATGATTTAAAACTGAATAATTTACAATTTATTTCAGTATTAACTTGTTACACAGTTATGGGTTTTGTATCTTCACGTTATTTAACTAAATACTTGAACTATAAGTTTGTGTCAGAAATTTGTTTAGTAATATTTTTAATAATATATACATATCAAAGTTTCATAGCAGTTACTATTTCTATGATATTTTTAGGTATTTCTTCAGGGTTAACTCGTCCACAAACTATAAATAAACTTTCTAGCAGTAGTAACTTAAGAGTGATGCTTAATTATGCAGAAACGTTATATTTTATTTTTAATATCGCATTTTTACTTATGGGTGGTTACTTATATACAATAGGAACTATTCAATACTTAATATTATTTATTTCGTTATTAATTTTTATATATTTAATAATAATATTTTATTTTACAAGGAGAGAGCAACATGAAAATAAAAACTGAATTTAAAGGGAACAATATACCATATGAATACGCAGCAGGTGCAGATGTGAGTGATTCTATTAACGGGAATCCAATTAAATCATTTCCATTTGAAGTAACTGAATTACCGGAAGGGACTAAATATCTTGCTTGGTCTTTAATTGACTATGATGCAATTCCTGTGTGTGGCTTTGCATGGATTCATTGGAGTGTAGCTAATGTAAGTGTTAGTGGCAATTCAATTTCTATAAAAGCAGATTTATCAAGAACAAAGGGTGACTATGTACAAGGTAAAAATAGCTTTACTAGTGGGTTGTTGGCTGAAGATTTTTCAGAAATAGAAAATCACTATGTAGGACCAACACCACCTGATAAAGATCATCAATATGAATTAACAGTTTATGCATTAGATCATTCTTTAAATTTGAAGAATGGGTTCTACTTGAATGAATTTTTAAAAGAAGTAAATCAACATAAAATTGATCAAACAAGTATTAACCTTATAGGAAGAAAAATTTAATACTAAATATCTCATCAATATAAAATTGTTCAATTAAAAGTATGAAGAAACAAGGGATTTAATTTATATATTAGGTACGGCGTTCGCTATAATGCAAAGAAGTAATTAAATTTAAGAAATGTAAACTTAGTTATTGTAATGTGAATTTATTCGAAAAAATAGAAAGTGTTAACAATTACAGCTTTTACATTAATTAAAATTTATTTTTAAAAACAAGTAAACAATTTACATACTTATAATTTTTGAAACTTTTAGATTTGTGTTATATTGATTTTGTAAGATACTTTAACTCACAAAGGAGAGAGATTATATGAAATTAAAATCATTTATAACTGTAACTTTGGCACTGGGCATGATCGCAACGACTGGCGCTACTGTGGCAAGTAATGAGGTATCTGCAGCAGAAAAGGACAAACTACCGGCAACTCAAAAAGCTAAAGAAATGCAAAATGTTCCATATACAATTGCAGTAGATGGCATTATGGCTTTCAATCAATCTTACTTAAATTTACCAAAAGATAGCCAATTATCATATTTAGATTTAGGAAATAAAGTTAAAGCTTTATTATATGATGAACGTGGTGTAACACCTGAGAAGATTCGAAATGCAAAATCTGCCGTTTACACGATTACTTGGAAAGATGGCAGTAAAAAAGAAGTGGATTTAAAGAAAGATAGTTATACAGCAAACTTGTTTGATTCAAATTCAATTAAACAAATTGATATTAATGTAAAAACTAAATAAACACTTAAAATTATCAAATTCAACATGAAGCATTTAATTTTACAGTGATGATTATAATATAATTGCCTTGATACAAAGATTACTCGTAAATGACATCTTTGTATTAAGGCTTTTCTAAATTTTAATGTGATGGGTTAGAGGTCATTGAGCTTTAAAATATTCATAATACAAAACATTTATGGCCAAAAATAAAAGCCGCCTTTATCTGGGCAGCTTCAATAATAAGAAAGACATATTTCATTTTATACTAAATAGTTATTGTGATGAATCTTTCGGCGGTTTAATTACTGCAGCAAAAATTGCTGTGAAAATCGTGAACAATACTGCCATGATAATTGGATTCACTACATTTAAGCTGTCTCCACCTACTAGGCTATTAAGTACAAAGTTAACCATTTGCATTAATAATAATGCCCAAAAGAATGTTACGAGGTGTTTCATGTCATTCTACCTCCACTTTAATTATATATATTTTATTTTAAGTGAAAGTTAGAAATTTGTATAGTAACATCTCATATATTTTGACCATATTATACAGTTTAAATAAATGATTTTATCTGAATGGCTATTCTAATTTAAGCGCATTAAAACCAATTTCATACTGAAATTTGACGATAATAAAGCATTAAAATTTTATTAACTAGTCAATATTCCTACGTCTGACTTGAGTTTAAAAAGTAATCTATGTTAAATTAATACCTGGTATTAAAAATTTTATTAAGAAGGTGTTCAACTATGAACGTGGGTATTAAAGGTTTTGGTGCATATGCACCAGAAAAGATTATTGACAATGCCTATTTTGAGCAATTTTTAGATACATCTGATGAATGGATTTCTAAGATGACTGGAATTAAAGAAAGACATTGGGCAGATGACGATCAAGATACTTCAGATTTAGCATATGAAGCAAGTGTAAAAGCAATCGCTGACGCTGGTATTCAGCCCGAAGATATAGATATGATAATTGTTGCCACAGCAACTGGAGATATGCCATTTCCAACTGTCGCAAATATGTTGCAAGAACGTTTAGGGACGGGCAAAGTTGCCTCTATGGATCAACTTGCAGCATGTTCTGGATTTATGTATTCAATGATTACAGCTAAACAATATGTTCAATCTGGAGATTATCATAATATTTTAGTTGTCGGTGCAGATAAATTATCTAAAATAACAGATTTAACTGACCGTTCTACTGCAGTTCTATTTGGAGATGGTGCAGGTGCGGTTATCATCGGTGAAGTTTCAGAAGGCAGAGGTATTATAAGTTATGAAATGGGTTCTGATGGCACTGGTGGTAAACATTTATATTTAGATAAAGATACTGGTAAACTGAAAATGAATGGTCGAGAAGTATTTAAATTTGCTGTTAGAATTATGGGTGATGCATCAACACGTGTAGTTGAAAAAGCGAATTTAACATCAGATGATATAGATTTATTTATTCCTCATCAAGCTAATATTAGAATTATGGAATCAGCTAGAGAACGCTTAGGTATTTCAAAAGACAAAATGAGTGTTTCTGTAAATAAATATGGAAATACTTCAGCTGCGTCAATACCTTTAAGTATCGATCAAGAATTAAAAAATGGTAAACTCAAAGATGATGATACAATTGTTCTTGTCGGATTCGGTGGCGGCCTAACTTGGGGCGCAATGACAATAAAATGGGGAAAATAGGAGGATAACGAATGAGTCAAAATAAAAGAGTAGTTATTACAGGTATGGGAGCCCTTTCTCCAATCGGTAATGATGTCAAAACAACATGGGAGAATGCTCTAAAAGGCGTAAATGGTATCGATAAAATTACACGTATCGATACTGAACCTTATAGCGTTCACTTAGCAGGAGAACTTAAAAACTTTAATATTGAAGATCATATCGACAAAAAAGAAGCGCGTCGTATGGATAGATTTACTCAATATGCAATTGTAGCAGCTAGAGAGGCTGTTAAAGATGCGCAATTAGATATCAATGAAAATACTGCAGATCGAATCGGTGTATGGATTGGTTCTGGTATCGGTGGTATGGAAACATTTGAAATTGCACATAAACAATTAATGGATAAAGGCCCAAGACGTGTGAGTCCATTTTTCGTACCAATGTTAATTCCTGATATGGCAACTGGACAAGTATCAATTGACTTAGGTGCAAAAGGACCAAATGGTGCAACAGTTACAGCATGTGCAACAGGTACAAACTCAATCGGAGAAGCATTTAAAATTGTGCAACGCGGTGATGCAGATGCAATGATTACTGGTGGTACAGAAGCACCAATTACTCATATGGCAATTGCAGGTTTCAGTGCAAGTCGAGCGCTTTCTACAAATGATGACATTGAAACAGCATGTCGTCCATTCCAAGAAGGCAGAGACGGTTTTGTTATGGGTGAAGGTGCTGGTATTTTAGTAATCGAATCTTTAGAATCAGCACAAGCTCGAGGTGCCAATATTTATGCTGAGATAGTTGGCTATGGTACTACAGGTGATGCTTATCATATTACAGCACCAGCTCCAGAAGGTGAAGGCGGTTCTAGAGCAATGCAAGCAGCTATGGATGATGCTGGTATTGAACCTAAAGATGTACAATACTTAAATGCCCATGGTACAAGTACTCCTGTTGGTGACTTAAATGAAGTTAAAGCTATTAAAAATACATTTGGTGAAGCAGCTAAACACTTAAAAGTTAGCTCAACAAAATCAATGACTGGTCACTTACTTGGTGCAACAGGTGGAATTGAAGCAATCTTCTCAGCGCTTTCAATTAAAGACTCTAAAGTCGCACCGACAATTCATGCGGTAACACCAGACCCAGAATGTGATTTGGATATTGTTCCAAATGAAGCGCAAGACCTTGATATTACTTATGCAATGAGTAATAGCTTAGGATTCGGTGGACATAACGCAGTATTAGTATTCAAGAAATTTGAAGCATAATTATAAAAATCTTCAGTAACGTTGTTTTAGTTACTGAAGATTTTTTCTGTTTCTTTATACTAAGATGAGCGACAGCACAATCGCCATAATAAAATATAAAATATTTATTAATAATAAGGGTATTATCCATGTAGAAACAAAGTAATGCTCTTTTTTTACCTCTTGTGGGTTGAAAAATGGATCATCAGAGATAGACTTCTTCTTTTTCGAAGATGACATTTGATACTTTAATCTTCTAAAACCATAACTTGTCGCATCAAAAATGCCTTCTTGTACAAGTAAAATCAAAAATATGCTAATAAAAATAATTAATGAAACATAAAACAATATATTTAAATATGTAATGATAGTATGGCTATTAAAAACCCATATAATAAACGTTAACATTGGGGTTATTAGTGCCATTCCAAGCCATTTTTTCAACATTTGATCACTCCCACTTATAGAAAACTCTTACGCATAGTTTACATTAAAATGAGACATTGAGGAATGATTTTTTAATTTCTTCAGTTTTATTGAAATTCTAAAATCAATCATTCTTCATTAGTTTAAAGCAAAAAAATATTGATATATAGTAAATATTGTATATATAATATTAGTTAAGATTTCAGAAAATTTTGAAGGGAATGGAAATTTAGAAATCGGAATTTGTTAGAGGAGGGGATTAGATGGGGAAATATATTTTCAAACGATTTATTTATATGCTTATTTCTTTATTTATTATTATTACAATTACATTTTTCTTAATGAAATTAATGCCAGGTTCGCCATTTAACGATGCTAAATTAAATGCTGAACAAAAAGAAATTTTAAATGAAAAATATGGATTAAATGATCCTGTAGCTACGCAGTATTTACATTATTTAAAAAATGTTGTTACAGGCGATTTTGGTAATTCATTCCAGTATCATAATCAACCTGTGTGGGATTTGATTAAACCAAGACTACTACCTTCTTTTGAAATGGGTCTTACAGCGATGTTCATCGGTGTGATACTGGGACTTATTTTAGGTGTTGCAGCAGCTACTAAACAAAATTCTTGGGTTGACTATACAACTACAGTTATTTCAGTTATTGCAGTATCTGTACCATCTTTTGTACTTGCTGTACTTTTACAATATGTATTTGCAGTTAAATTAAGATGGTTCCCAGTAGCTGGGTGGGAAGGTTTTTCGACCGCGGTATTACCGTCACTTGCATTATCTGCAGCTGTTTTAGCAACTGTCGCCAGATACATAAGAGCAGAGATGATAGAGGTATTAAGTTCAGACTACATTTTATTAGCGAGAGCTAAAGGTAATTCGACAATGCGTGTACTTTTTGGACATGCACTTAGAAATGCTTTAATTCCAATTATTACAATTATCGTTCCCATGTTAGCAAGTATTTTAACAGGCACTTTAACAATTGAAAATATTTTTGGGGTTCCTGGATTAGGGGATCAATTCGTACGTTCAATTACAACAAATGATTTCTCAGTAATCATGGCAATCACACTATTATTTAGCACATTGTTTATCGTTTCTATTTTTATTGTAGATATTTTGTACGGTGTGATAGATCCACGAATTCGTGTTCAAGGAGGTAAAAAATAATGGCTGAAAATAAAAACAATTTGTCGATTAACGACGATCATTCTAATGCAGCTATGACACATACCTCTGACGCTATCGCATCATCTGATTTTATTATTAGAGAATTAGATTTGAATCAGGAACCTGAAATGCAACGAGAAAGCAAAAACTTTTGGCAAGATGCTTGGGCTCAGTTAAAACGAAATAAGTTAGCTGTTGTCGGTATGATAGGTTTAATTATCATTGTAATATTTGCTTTTATCGGTCCAGTTATAAATAAACATGATTATGCTGAACAAAATGTACAACATAGAAATCTTCCGGCAAAAATACCTGTATTAGACAAAGTTCCATTTTTACCTTTTGATGGTAAAGATGCAGATGGCAAGGATGCTTATAAAGCAGCAAATGCTAAAGAAAATTATTGGTTTGGTACTGATCAGTTGGGTCGAGATTTATGGACAAGAACATGGAAAGGTGCTCAAATTTCATTGTTTATCGGTGTTGTTGCAGCGATGTTAGATATTTTTATTGGCGTTGTATATGGTGCGATTTCTGGATTCTTCGGTGGACGTGTCGATACGATTATGCAACGTATACTTGAAGTCATAGCATCTATTCCGAATTTAATTGTCGTAATTTTATTTGTATTAATTTTTGAACCATCCATTTGGACAATTATATTGGCTATGTCTATCACAGGCTGGTTAGGCATGAGCAGAGTTGTACGTGGAGAATTTTTAAAATTGAAAAATCAAGAGTTTGTCATGGCTTCGAAAACATTGGGGGCTTCAAAATTCAAATTGATATTTAAGCATATTTTACCTAATACGTTAGGTGCTATCGTGGTTACATCAATGTTTACAATACCTAGTGCTATTTTCTTCGAAGCATTTTTAAGTTTCATTGGTATAGGTGTACCCGCACCTCAAACATCGTTAGGATCATTAGTAAATGATGGGCGCGCAATGTTATTAATTTATCCACATGAATTATTTATACCAGCAATGATTTTAAGTTTATTAATTCTATTCTTTTACTTATTTAGTGATGGATTACGTGATGCATTTGATCCGAAAATGCGTAAATAAAAGGGGGCATAGCATATGACTGAAAGAATATTAGAAGTAAATGATTTGCATGTTTCCTTTGATATTACAGCAGGGGAAGTGCAGGCAGTGAGAGGTGTAGATTTTTATTTAAACAAAGGGGAAACATTGGCAATTGTTGGTGAATCAGGTTCAGGTAAATCTGTAACAACAAAAGCAATTACAAAATTATTCCAAGGGGACACAGGAAGAATTAAAAAGGGAGAAATTTTATTTTTAGGGGAAGATTTAGCAAAAAAACCTGAAAATGAGTTAATTAAATTACGTGGCAAAGATATTTCAATGATCTTTCAAGATCCAATGACATCTTTAAACCCAACGATGCAAATTGGTAAACAAGTCATGGAACCATTAATTAAGCACAAAAATTATAGTAAAGCACAAGCTAAAAAGCGCGCATTGGAAATACTAAATCTTGTAGGTTTACCAAATGCAGAAAAAAGATTTAAAGCATATCCACATCAATTTTCAGGTGGACAAAGGCAAAGAATTGTTATTGCAACCGCATTAGCTTGTGAACCTAAAGTGCTCATTGCTGATGAACCAACGACTGCATTAGACGTAACGATGCAGGCACAAATTTTAGATTTAATGAAAGAACTACAACAAAAAATCGATACAGCAATTATTTTTATAACGCATGATTTAGGGGTTGTTGCGAATATTGCTGATAGAGTGGCAGTTATGTATGGTGGTCAAATGGTTGAAACAGGAGATGTTAACGAAATATTTTATGATCCAAAGCATCCATATACATGGGGATTATTATCGTCAATGCCTGATTTATCAACAACAAATGACACACCATTACTAGCGATTCCTGGAGCGCCACCTGATTTATTACACCCACCTAAAGGTGATGCATTTGCTAGACGTAGTCAATATGCATTAGATATTGATTTTAAAGTAGAACCACCGTGGTTTAAAGTTTCACCGACACATTTTGTGAAATCTTGGTTATTAGACGCACGTGCACCAAAAGTTGAACTACCCGAGCTGGTAAAACAACGTATGAAACCGATGCCTAATAATTATGAAAAACCACTCAAGGTAGAAAGGGTGTCGTTCAATGAAAAATGATGAAGTGCTATTATCTATTAAAAATTTAAAGCAATATTTTAACGCAGGAAAGAAAAACGAAGTGAGAGCGATTGAAAATATTTCGTTTGAAATATACAAAGGGGAAACATTAGGTTTAGTAGGAGAATCGGGGTGTGGTAAATCTACAACTGGTAAATCAATTATCAAACTTAATGATATTACAAGTGGAGAAATTTTGTATGAGGGTATTGATATACAAAAGATTCGTAAACGTAAAGATTTGCTTAAATTTAATAAAAAGATACAGATGATTTTTCAAGACCCATATGCGTCTTTAAATCCTAGGTTAAAAGTAATGGATATAGTAGCTGAAGGTATTGATATCCATCATTTAGCAACTGATAAACGTGAGCGTAAAAAACGTGTCTATGATTTACTTGAAACTGTTGGATTAAGTAAAGAACATGCCAATCGTTATCCTCATGAATTTTCAGGTGGACAACGCCAACGTATTGGAATTGCCCGTGCATTAGCCGTTGAACCAGAATTTATTATAGCAGATGAACCTATTTCAGCATTGGATGTTTCAATTCAAGCTCAAGTAGTCAATTTGTTATTAAAATTACAGCGTGAAAAAGGTATTACATTCCTATTTATTGCACATGATTTATCAATGGTGAAGTATATCTCTGATCGAATTGCAGTCATGCATTTTGGGAAAATTGTAGAAATCGGACCAGCAGACGATATTTATCAATATCCATTACATGATTATACTAAGTCTTTATTGTCGGCAATTCCTCAACCGGATCCTGAATCGGAACGTAGTCGCAAACGATTTAGTTATATTGATGATGAAGCAAATAATCATTTAAGACAATTACATGAAATAAGACCAAAGCATTTTGTTTTTAGTACTGAAGATGAAGCGGCACGACTACGAAAAAATTTGTTGGTAACACAAGATTAAGGGGAAGGGGGAAATAAAATGACAAGAAAGTTAAAAACGCTGATTTTAATATTTGTTGCCACAATTGCATTAAGTGGTTGTGCTAATGACGATGGTATTTATTCAGATAAAGGTCAAGTATTCAGAAAAATTTTGTCAGCAGACTTAACATCACTTGATACATCATTAATTACGGATGAAATATCTTCTGAAGTGACTGCGCAAACATTCGAAGGTTTATATACATTAGGAAAAGGTGACAAACCGGTGTTAGGTGTTGCGAAAGCTTTTCCAGAAAAGAGTAAAGATGGGAAAACTTTAAAGGTTAAATTAAGAAGCGATGCTAAATGGAGCAATGGTGACAAAGTGACTGCACAAGACTTTGTTTATGCTTGGAGAAAAACAGTTGACCCTAAAACAGGTTCTGAATTTGCATACATTATGGGGGACATTAAAAATGCGAGTGATATTAGTACTGGTAAGAAACCTGTAGAGCAATTAGGTATCAAAGCATTAGATGATGAAACATTACAAATTGAATTAGAAAAGCCGGTTCCATATATTAATCAATTATTAGCACTTAATACATTTGCACCTCAAAATGAAAAAGTTGCCAAAAAATATGGTAAAAATTATGGTACGGCAGCTGATAGAGCGGTATACAATGGTCCATTTAAAGTTGATGATTGGAAACAAGAAGATAAAACCTTACTATCTAAAAATCAGTATTATTGGGATAAAAAGAATGTAAAATTAGATAAAGTGAATTATAAAGTTATTAAAGACTTACAAGCAGGTGCATCATTGTATGATACTGAATCAGTAGATGACGCAGTTATTACAGCAGATCAAGTAAATAAATATAAAGATAATAAAGGTTTAAACTTTGTGTTAACGTCTGGGACATTTTTTGTGAAAATGAATGAAAAACAATATCCTGATTTTAAAAACAAAAATTTAAGATTGGCTATCGCGCAAGCAATAGATAAAAAAGGATACGTTGATTCAGTGAAAAACAATGGCTCAATTCCTTCCGATACATTAACAGCCAAAGGCATTGCGAAAGCGCCTAATGGCAAAGATTATGCGAGTACCATGAATTCGCCTTTAAAATATAATCCTAAAGAAGCAAGAGAACACTGGGACAAAGCTAAAAAAGAGTTAGGTAAAAATGAATTGACATTTTCAATGAACACAGAAGATACACCAGATGCAAAAATATCTGCTGAATACATCAAATCACAAGTTGAGAAAAATTTACCAGGTGTCACTTTGAAAATTAAACAATTACCGTTTAAACAAAGAGTATCACTAGAACTGAGTAACAATTTTGAAGCATCACTTAGTGGTTGGTCTGCAGATTACCCTGATCCTATGGCTTACTTAGAAACAATGACCACAGGTAGCGCACAAAATAATACAGACTGGGGTAATAAAGAATACGATCAATTACTTAAAGTAGCAAGAACCAAATTGGCACTTCAACCGAACGAACGATATGAAAACTTGAAAAAAGCAGAAGAAATGTTCCTAGGAGATGCACCGGTAGCACCAATTTATCAAAAAGGTGTTGCACATTTAACAAATCCTCAAGTAAAAGGATTGATTTACCATAAATTTGGTCCAAATAACTCACTTAAACATGTATATATTGATAAATCGATAGATAAAGAAACAGGTAAGAAGAAAAAATAATATGCTTTGTAAATTAGGCTGGAGATATATCTCCAGTCTTTTTGTATTGCAGAAAAACCTTGGGAAAAAATTAAAATAAGTCGTTTTTTAAATTACTGAAATTGATTAAATGCATTAATGACTGAATATTCTAAAAATAAACTTGTAATAATTTTTTCTATGAGTAAACTAAAAAGAAAAAATTAGATTGAAAGTAGGAGGCATATAAATGGGGAAGCTAATTAAATATATTTCAATACTTATTGTTATCGTTTTAGTGTTGAGTGCTTGCGGAAAAAGCAGTAATAAAGATGAAGGAGTAAAAGATGCTACTAAAACAGAAACCTCAAAACATAAAGGTGGTACCTTAAATGTAGCATTAACAGCACCGCCAAGTGGCGTTTATTCTTCGTTATTAAATAGTACACATGCAGATGCTGTAGTTGAAGGATATTTTAACGAAAGCTTATTAGCAATTGATAAAAAAATACGTCCTAAGGCATATATTGCTTCATGGAAGGACATCGAGCCGGCTAAGAAAATAGAATTTAAAATTAAAAAAGGTATTAAATGGCATGATGGCAATGAATTAAAAATTGATGATTGGATTTATTCAATTGAAGTCTTAGCTAACAAGGATTACGAAGGCGCTTATTATCCTAGTGTAGAAAATATCCAAGGTGCAAAAGATTATCATGAAGGAAAAGCTGATCATATTAGCGGATTGAAGAAAATAGATGACTACACTATGCAGGTTACATTTGATAAAAAGCAAGAAAATTACTTAACAGGATTTATTACTGGACCTTTATTAAGTAAAAAATATTTATCAGATGTACCAATTAAAGATTTAGCGAAATCAGATAAAATCCGAAAATATCCTATTGGTATTGGACCATATAAAGTTAAGAAAATCGTCCCAGGTGAGGCTGTTCAACTTGTTAAATTTGATGATTATTGGCAAGGTAAGCCTGCATTAGACAAAATCAATTTGAAAGTTATTGATCAAGCTCAAATTATTAAGGCGATGGAAAAAGGCGATATTGATGTTACGAATGATGCTACCGGTGCAATGGCAAAAGATGCTAAGTCATCTAATGCTGGTCTCAAGGTATTATCTGCGCCAAGCTTAGACTACGGTTTAATAGGATTCGTATCTCATGATTACGATAAAAAAGCTAATAAAACTGGTAAAGTGAGACCAAAATATGAAGACAAAGAATTACGTAAAGCAATGCTTTATGCAATTGATAGAGAAAAATGGATCAAAGCATTTTTCAATGGTTACGCTAGTGAAATAAATAGTTTTGTACCATCAATGCATTGGATAGCAGCTGATCCTAAGGAACTAAACGATTATAAATATGATCCTGAAAAAGCTAAAAAAATCTTAGATAAGTTAGGTTATAAAGATAGAGATGGTGACGGATTTAGAGAAGATCCTAAAGGTAATAAATTTGAGATTAACTTTAAACATTATTCAGGTTCAAATCCTACTTTTGAACCAAGAACTGCTGCGATAAAAGATTTCTGGGAAAAAGTTGGCTTGAAAACAAATGTGAAGTTAGTAGAATTCGGTAAATATAATGAAGACTTAGCAAATGCATCTAAAGATATGGAAGTGTACTTCAGATCATGGGCAGGCGGTACAGATCCAGATCCATCAGATTTATACCATACTGATAGACCTCAAAATGAAATGAGAACAGTTTTACCAAAATCAGATCAATATTTAGATGATGCATTAGACTTCGAAAAAGTAGGCATTGATGAAAAGAAACGTAAAGATATTTATGTAAAATGGCAAAAATATATGAATGATGAGTTACCTGGATTACCAATATTCCAAGGTAAATCGATAACTATTGTTAACGATAAAGTACGAAACTTAGACATTGAAATTGGAACTGATCAAAGTTTATATAATTTAACTAAAGAAGCTTAGTAATGTAACCTCGACGATTTTGTCGAGGTTTACTTATATGGGGGGATGTTATGAATAATGTATTGTTAGAGGTTAAAGATTTAGAAACCTCATTAAAAATAAATAATGAATGGTTAGCAACTGTTGAAAATATTTCTTTTGAATTATCTAAAGGAGAAGTTTTGGGTATAGTAGGGGAATCTGGTTGTGGTAAGTCCATATTAAGTAAGTCAATTATTAAATTATTACCAGAAAAGATATCTAAACTAAGTAATGGAGAAGTTATATTTGATGGTAAACGAATCGATACGCTCAATGAGAAGCAATTGCTAGATATTCGAGGAAATGATATTGCTATGATTTTTCAAGAACCTATGACTGCTTTAAATCCGGTATTTACCATAAAAAATCAACTAGTGGAATCTATAAAATCACATAAAAAAATTTCTAAAAAAGAAGCAAATAACTTAGCAAAAGATTTACTAAAAAAAGTTGGAATTGCAAGACAAGATGAAATATTAAATAGCTATCCCCATCAATTATCTGGTGGTATGCGGCAAAGAGTAATGATTGCAATGGCCATTTCATGTTCTCCCAAATTATTAATTGCTGATGAACCTACAACTGCTTTGGATGTCACGATTCAAGCGCAAATATTAGACTTATTAAAAGAATTGCAAAAGGAAACGCAAATGGCAATTATGATGATTACACATGATTTGAGTGTGGTTGCTGAATTTTGCGATAAAGTTTTGGTTATGTATGCAGGTCAAATTGTAGAATTTGGAGGCATAAAAGAAATACTACACAATCCGAAACATCCTTATACCCAAAAATTATTATCTACAATTCCAAAACTTAAAGAAGAGCAGAAACGACTTGAAACGATAGAAGGAATTGTGCCATCAATCCAAGCATTTCACGTTAATAAGTGCAGATTTGCAAATAGATGTAACAAAAAACTGGATATTTGTAATAATCAATCTCCTAAAATGCATGTTTGTGAAGACGTCATTGTACGTTGTCATTTGTACCAAAATGAATATAAGGAGATATAAGAATGGAAAATATTTTAGAAGTAAATCAAATAAAAAAATACTACAAAATTAAAACTGGATTATTACAAAAAACTCAGTACGTTAAAGCTGTTGATGACGTATCGTTTTCAATAAAAAAAGGACAAACTTTTGGATTAGTAGGAGAATCGGGTTGTGGTAAGTCAACGTTAGGTAAAGTGATTATCAGGCTTGAAGATGCAACTTCAGGCTCAATAATTGTTAATGGTGAAGATATAACAAGGTTACAAGGTAAAAAACTGAGAAAATCACGACAACAATATCAGATGATATTTCAAGATCCGTATGCATCATTGAATCCGATGCAAATGGTTGGAGATATCATTTCAGAACCTATTTTAAATTATAAAAAATTGCCAAAAGAAGAAATAAAAAAAGAAGTACTATATTTATTAAAATGTGTTGGCCTAAGTGAAGATGCATATTATAAATATGCACATGAATTTTCAGGTGGACAGAGACAAAGAGTGGGAATTGCAAGAGCATTGGCTTTGCGTCCGAGTTTAATTGTTGCTGATGAGCCTGTAAGTGCATTAGATGTATCTGTTCAATCTCAAGTACTGAATTTATTAAAAGATTTACAAGAACAATTTAACTTAAGCTATTTATTTATCGCACATGATTTAAGTGTAGTAAAACATATAAGTGATGTCATTGGAGTTATGTATTTAGGTCATATAGTTGAAATCGCATCTGATAAAGAAATTTATGAAAATCCCAAACATCCATATACAAAAGCGTTGATTTCATCAATACCACAAATTGATAAGCTAAATAAAAATAGAATTATATTAAAGGGAGAATTACCTTCGCCAAGTAATCCGCCACAAGGTTGTCCTTTCCATACTAGATGTCCAATTGCTCAAGATATGTGCAAAAAAAGTATGCCAGAATTAAAGGACATTGGTAACGAACACCAAGTTGCTTGTTTCTACGTAGATAAAGTAGGTGATTTAAATGATTAAATTATTACTTAAAAGGTTAGGGTTAATGATCCCGTTACTAATTTTAATCTCAATAGTTGTATTTTCATTGGCAATCATACAACCAGGAGATCCATTTTCAGATTTACAAAACAGTAAAATAAAACAAGAAGCAATAAATGCACAAAGAGAAAAGTTAGGTCTCAACGACTCAATACCACATCAATACATTAGATGGGTCAATCATGTTATACACGGTGATTTAGGGGAGTCAATCAAATATAAAAGGCCGGTAATTGATGTTATTGAGGAAAGAATTCCAAATACAATATTACTCGGTGCTATGTCATTAATTATTACTTATATTATCTCATTTGCTTTAGGAATAACGTCAGGTAGATATTCTTACAGTTTGACGGATTATACTGTGCAAATATTTAATTATTTGATGTTAGCCATTCCATCTTTTATTGCGGGAGTATTTGCAATTTTTATTTTTTCTTTTGAATTACAATGGTTCCCGTTTCAAGGTTCTGTTGATATTAACCTTAAAGAAGGCACTTTTGAATATTATATGAGTAAAATATATCACACATTTTTACCTGCATTTACTTTAGGTTTATTATCTACTGCTGGTTATATTCAATATTTACGTAATGATATTATTGAAAATTCTAAAAAAGATTATGTATTGACGGCAAGGTCAAAAGGATTATCTATGAATAAAATTTATAATAAACATATATTGAGAAATTCTCTAATACCTATTATTACATTTTTAGGTGCTGATATTGTAAGTATTTTAGGTGGAGCTGTGATTACGGAGACTATCTTTTCATATAACGGAATCGGTAAATTATTTTTAGAATCGGTAATAGGCCAAGACTATCCATTAATGATGGCATTAACGTTATTTTTCTCATTTTTAGGTTTACTGGGTAATTTGATTTCTGATATTACTTATGGATTTATAGATCCAAGAATTAGAAGTAACTAGGGGGGATTAGAATGCAAAATAAGTCAAAATCGCCTTTTAAAATTGCATTGTCTAAATTTATTCATAATAAAATTGCAATGTTATCGATTATTTTTTTATTAATCATAACTATTGTATCAATTATAGCGCCATTAATAGCTCCTTTTCCAGTGAACCAACAAGATTTATTAAATATAAAAGGTGAAATGACAGCACAAAACATTCTTGGTACAGACTCTGGTGGTAGGGATAACTTTAGTCGTTTGTTATATGCAGGTCGTATTTCATTATCCATTGGAATTACATCTACAATAGGAATGCTTTTGATTGGAATTACAGTTGGAGTGATTTCTGGTTATTTTGGAGGTATTGTTGATACATTATTAATGAGAATAACCGAATTTGTTATGTTATTTCCATTTTTAATATTTGCAATTGTATTAAATGCTGCACTTGGAGATAAAATTAAAAATCCTTATGGATCTGCCATAATTCTTGTTCTAGTTATTATCGTATTAAGTTGGGGAGGTATTGCAAGACTTGTTCGTGGTAAAGTACTTCAAGAAAAAGAAAATGAATACTTTTTGGCAGTAAAATCAATTGGTACACCCACATATAAAATTATTTTGAAACATCTTTTGCCGAATATATTAAGTGTAGTTATCGTACAAGCAACATTGTTATTTGCCGGTATGATTGTAGTGGAATCAGGATTGAGTTTTTTAGGATTCGGAATTAGTAAAGCAATCCCATCTTGGGGTAATATGTTGAGTGATGCTCAAGAAGGGGATGTTATAAGTGGTAAACCATGGATATGGATGCCACCTGCTATAATGATTACATTAACTATATTAAGTATAAACTTTGTAGGGGAAGGGCTTAAAGATGCTTTTAATCCTAGAGGTAGACGTTAAATAATAAAAGAGGTACTAGTTAATTCTAGTACCTCTTTATTTTATCTCTTACGTCCTAAACCCATCGCTTTTTCCATTTTCTTGACAGTTTTAAATGAAACTTTGTGTGCTTTATCTCTACCTTGATCTAAAATATCATCAAGTTTATCTGAGTTATAGAAACTTTCGTATTTTTCTTGGAATTCTACTAAAAATGCTTTAACTATTTCAGCAAGGTCACCTTTAAATTTACCATAACCTTCGCCTTCATATTTTGCCTCAATATCTTTAATTGGCATGTCTGTTAATCCAGCGTATATTGAAATTAAATTCGTTATACCTGGCTTGTTGTCACGATCAAATTTAATAATACCATCTGAATCAGTTACTGCGCTTTTAATTTTTTTAGCTGCAACATTCGGCTCGTCTAATAATGAAATGAAGTTTTTAGCATTATCATCACTCTTACTCATTTTTCTTGTTGGGTCTTGTAAACTCATGACACGTCCACCAACTTTAGGCATACGAATTTCAGGTTTCACAAGCACATCATTATAGCGGCTATTAAATCTATCTACAAGGTTACGAGTCAATTCGATATGCTGCTTTTGGTCATCGCCAACTGGTACGATATTAGTATTGTAAAGAACAATATCAGCTGCCATTAAAGGTGGATATGTTAATAGACCAGCTGGTATACCTTCAACTGCTTTCTGAGCTTTATCTTTGTATTGCGTCATACGCTCTAATTCTCCAACAGAAGCAATCGTAGTTAACATCCATCCTGCTTGTACGTGTGCAGGGACTTCAGATTGTATGAACAATGTTGCTTTGTCTGGATCTATACCAGAAGCTAAATAAATCGCTGCTAATTGTCTAGTTTGTTTACGTAATTTTAAGCGATCTTGTGGCATTGTAATTGCATGTTGATCTACGATACAGAAATAACAATCGTAGTCATTTTGCACATCAACAAATTGTTTTAGTGCGCCAATATAATTTCCAATAGTAGGAATTCCACTAGGTTGGATGCCTGAAAATAATGTCTCCATTTAAATGCCTACTTTCTTAGTAATATTTTAATAATTATCATTATAACAGTATTTCTTAAAAATGTAAGATGTGTTAGAATATACGTATAACTTGCTACTAACAAAGGGATTAATAATCTTTTTTATAAGTGTAGAAACTTATCTGAAAAATTAGGTTTTTCTCATTTAATTTTAATGTTAGATAGTTATAATAAATAGTAACGATTAAGAATTTTAGAAAAAAATGTTTTTTCTTGATCTATAACTAAATTTTAAGCAATGAATTTTATTCATTCAAATAGGAGAGTGAGATGTATGGTAACATTATTTACTTCACCAAGTTGCACATCTTGCCGTAAAGCGAAAGCATGGTTACAAGAACATGACATTCCGTATACGGAGCGTAATATTTTTTCTGAACATTTAACAATTGATGAAATTAAGCAAATATTAAAAATGACTGAAGACGGTACTGATGAAATCATTTCTACACGTTCTAAAACATACCAAAAATTAAATGTTGATATTGATTCACTACCATTACAAGACTTATATTCAATCATTCAAGATAATCCTGGCTTATTACGTCGTCCAATTATTTTAGATAATAAACGACTACAAGTTGGTTATAATGAGGACGAGATTCGACGTTTCTTACCTAGAAAAGTTCGTACGTTCCAATTACAAGAAGCACAACGTATGGTTGACTAATAACCATTTAACTATGTGTCATACTTTACTAAAAGATATGTCAAGCAACGCTATTTCTATAGTGTTGCTTTTTTGGTTTTAATTTTACAATAATTGCTTAGTATCTTTTAAATCAAATGTGCAATTGTTAATATAGCTCTATATTAGAGTGTTTTGGATGAAACATTTGCTATGATAAGGTAAAATTAAATTAAGAAAGTGCTTTAATGCTTTAACTGTATAAATCATTTAAATAGTTTTGCTACAACGAATATGTTATTATAAGTTACCAAAATATTTTAGAGAAAGAAATCAAACAAATATATTGTATTTTGTTTGATGCTTTAATACAATGTGGATACTATTCATCGACTGTAAGGAGTGAGATGATATGAGAATAGAACGAGTAGATGATACAACTGTAAAATTGTTTATAACATATAGCGATATCGAGGCCCGTGGATTTAGTCGTGAAGATTTATGGACAAATCGCAAACGTGGCGAAGAATTCTTTTGGTCAATGATGGATGAAATTAACGAAGAAGAAGATTTTGTTGTAGAAGGTCCATTATGGATTCAAGTACATGCCTTTGAAAAAGGTGTCGAAGTCACAATTTCTAAATCTAAAAATGAAGATATGATGAATATGTCTGATGATGATGCAACTGATCAATTTGATGAACAAGTTCAAGAATTGTTAGCTCAAACATTAGAAGGTGAAGATCAATTAGAAGAATTATTCGAGCAACGAACAAAAGAAAAAGAGTCACAAGGTTCTAAACGTCAAAAGTCTTCAGCACGTAAAAATACAAGAACAATCATTGTGAAATTTAACGATTTAGAAGATGTTATTAATTATGCATATCATAGCAATCCAATAACTACAGAGTTTGAAGATTTGTTATATATGGTTGATGGTACTTATTATTATGCTGTACATTTTGATAGTCATGTTGATCAAGAGGTCATTAATGATAGTTACAGTCAATTGCTTGAATTTGCTTATCCAACAGACAGAACAGAAGTTTATTTAAATGACTATGCTAAAATAATTATGAGTCATAACGTAACAGCTCAAGTTCGACGTTATTTTCCAGAGACAGCTGAATAACGATATTAATTAAGCAACGCACTATGAAAGGAGACTCTTTGGAGTCTCTTTTTTTATTGATTTCAAAAGCTGAAAAAGTAATAGTAGTTAAACTTACGTGTAATATTTTGAGGTGAAGATATGTTAGTAGCTTTAAATGAAGAAAAGGAACGCGTGTTAGCAACTACTGCATTGAGAAAGACACAATATTTTTGTCCGGTGTGTGGCAAGCAAGTTATTTTAAAGCGTGGGCTCAAAGTAATTAGTCATTTTGCACATAAACATTTAGCGGAACAAAAATGTTTTAATAATGAATCGATTAAACATTATAAAAGTAAATTGATTTTAGCACAGATGATGCAGCAACAAGGATGTAAAGTAGAGATAGAGCCATTTTTAAAAGAAATAAAACAAATTCCGGATATTTTGATTAATAATAAATATGTTATTGAGCTACAGTATTCGCCAATTCCTTATAAACAGATTCTTCAACGAACGGAAGGTTTAAAGAAAATGGGATATAAAGTAAGTTGGTTATTAAATGATGTTGATTATTGTCATAATAAAGTGAAGTTCAATCATTTTCAAAGTATGTTTATTAATCCAATCACTCGAAAACTTCATACGTTCAATTTAGAGAAAAAACAAATAATGATGTTTCAACAAATACAATATATAGGCGGGCACAAATATGTCGCTGAAAAAGGGAATGCCAAAATTAGTGAGTTGTTTAATGAGGCGCCTTGTGATTATCATGCTGTTTATAAATTATCAAAATTCGCAATTAATCAATATATCAAATATTGTCGCTGGCAAAATTCTGTTTTAGAACCCACTTTAAGTGCAATGTATCAGTTGCATTTAACTGATCAAGAAGTAGTGCACAATTATGGTTATATTTTTCCAGAGCAAATTTATATTGAAAATCATCCAATTGAGTGGCAATTACAAGTTGATTTATGGTTAAAGAATGGAAAAAGCAAATTAGTAAGTGACAATCTTAATTATTTTAAACTGAAAAAGTTTATTGTTGCTCTAGAAAGTAAAACAGCAATTATAGAAAAACTTATTAACAATTATTTAAAAATTAGTTCAGATAGAGGTAATGACGTGCAAATTTTGTTCTAAAATGAGAAAATTATATCAATTATATTTTATTAGGAGGTTTACTACATATGAGTCAACAATTATCGAGAGAAGAACAGGAACGTAAATATCCTGAATATACATGGGACTTAACAACAATTTTTAAAGATGATGAAGCTTTTGAGGCTGCATTTAAAGAAGTTGAAAATGAGTTAGGCAAAGAAGAACAATTTAAAGGACACATTGGTGATAGTGCTGAGACATTATACAATGCGTTAGAATTAGAAGATACATTAGGTACTAAATTAGAAAAAGTATATGTATACGCGCACCTAAAACAAGACCAAGATACAACGAACGACAAGTATACTGGTATGGAGTCAAGAGCACATCAATTAATTATTAAATTTAGCTCGGCGTGGAGTTTCTTAGTGCCAGAGATTTTACAAATTGATGAAGATAAAATTCAATCATTTGTAAATTCATATGATAAATTACAAAAATTCGCATTTGATTTGAAGTTGATTAACGAAAAACGTCCTCATATTTTAGATGCTGAAACTGAAAAGTTATTAACAGAAGCGCAGGACGCGTTATCAACACCATCAAATGTATACGGTATGTTTAGCAACGCTGATTTAGTATTTGAAGATGCGATTGATAAAGATGGAAATGCACACCCGTTAACACAAGGTACATTTATTAAGTATTTAGAATCAGATGATCGCAAACTAAGAGAGAGTGCTTTTAGAAATGTATATAAAGCATATGGTGCTCATAATAATACGCTTGGCGCTACGCTAGCAGGTGAAGTGAAGAAAAATGTATTTAATGCTCGTACACACAATTACAAAACTGCAAGAGAAAAAGCATTGAGTAATAATCATATTCCAGAAAATGTATATGACAATCTAGTAAAAACTGTACATAAATATTTACCATTGCTACATAGATATACTGAATTGCGCAAAGAATTGCTAGGTTTAGATGACTTGAAAATGTATGATTTATATACACCATTAATTAAAGATATTAAGTTTGAAATGCCTTATGAAGAAGCTAAAGAGTGGATGTTAAAAGCTTTAGAACCAATGGGTGAAGAATATTTAAATGTAGTTAAAGAAGGCTTAAACAATCGTTGGGTCGATGTCTATGAGAATAAAGGTAAACGTTCAGGTGGCTATTCATCAGGTGCACATTTAACTAATCCATTTATTCTACTTAACTGGTCTAATACTATTTCAGACTTATACACATTAGTTCATGAATTTGGACATTCAGCACATAGTTACTTCAGTAGAAAATTCCAACCGTCAAATTCTAGTGACTACACTATTTTTGTCGCTGAAGTAGCATCAACTTGTAACGAAGCACTTTTAAGTGATTATATGGATAAACATCTTGATGATGAAAAACGCTTATTATTATTAAACCAAGAATTAGAACGTTTCAGAGCTACATTATTCCGACAAACAATGTTCGCAGAATTTGAGCATAAAATTCATGCAATTGAAGAAGCAGGTGAACCATTAACGCCAACTAGAATGAATGAAGAATATGCCAAATTAAATAAATTATACTTCGGTGATTCTGTAGAAACTGATGAAGATATTAGTAAGGAATGGTCACGAATTCCACACTTCTATATGAATTATTATGTATATCAATACGCAACTGGTTACAGTGCAGCTCAAAGCTTAAGTCATCAAATTTTAACAGAAGGTAAGCCAGCAGTAGATAGATATATTAATGAATTCTTGAAAAAAGGTAGCTCAAATTATCCAATTGAGATATTAAAAAATGCTGGTGTAGATATGACAACACCTGAACCAATTGAACAAGCTTGTGAAGTTTTTGAACAAAAATTGAACGCTTTTGAAAAATTAATGAAAGCTTAGCGCTATTGTATTCGCTTACATTATGAACAGATTGTGACAATTTAAATTAAGTACTATTAAAAGGTTGAAATGGAAGAGATAGCGTGTTATATTATGAACATGAAATTAATCACATAACAAACATACCCCTTTGTTTGAAGTGAAAAATTTCTCCCATCCCCTTTGTTTAGCGTCGTGTATTCAGACACGACGTTTTTTTATGTTCTTTTTTAATAAGAGGGAAGTGAAGTTGTATAAAAATGTATTAAATATGCACTTTTTATACATTAACGATTAATATATGTCTATTATGTACCAAATTTATAATTTGTATAATTTTCGAACTGGTTAAATTCGAAAAACATCACTAATATATTTAGATCGATGCGTAACATTACGTTCTAATAATTTAATGTTGCAAAATTAAGAGTCAATAAAAAGACCTCGTTACATTTATGGTGTACGAGGTCTTTAATTTATTTATTTTGATTTGATTTTAGGCATTTTAGATTTCCAGAAATCGCCATCTGGATATTTAAGTTTTTCAATTTTTTGTTGAATGGCTAACTTCTTTAACTCTTTGTTTAAAAGTTTTTCTGGCCATTCATAAATAGTAAGTAATTCTTCCATCGTTACAAGTTGTTGTTGCTGTATATAAGTTTCTAATTTAGGAGGAAGATTCTTTTCGATAGGTTTACCCATCAATTCATTAATTATATAAGTATAGATGTGATAAGGGTATAATCCTTCGACTTTTAAACCTTCTTCATGAACATCTTCACTAAAGAAAACGAGAGAAGGGGCTTGTTCGATTTCCATTTCTCTTGCAATATGCAAATCAATTTTCAAGATTTCAGTTAGTTTACTTTTTTGTAAGTCGTCTTTAAATACTTCTAAATCAATACCTGCATTTTGAATACAGTCACAAATCATTGATTCTGTAATAATATCTCTTTTAGGTATGATTTCATTTTGCATTAAATGTATAAATCGTTCGGCACGTACACGACCTTGTAACTCAGCTGCTTTATAAGCTAGGGCGATGTTATCAAAGTTGGATGTACTTTGAGCTTGGCATTTCGTTAATACTTTTAACGAAGGATTTAATATATGTCTGATACGTATATATTGATTATATTCAATTCTTAATTTGGATAAGATTGCTGATAATTTGAAGCAATCGGAGCTAAATGGATCGAAAAATGAATAAATTTCGATTTTACTTACAGGTGATAGATTAATATCTTCACGACTCTTATTTTCCATTATTCGTAATTCTCCAGCCATGTTTATTCACCTACAATTAATTTTAGGAATTCACCATATGATTAGCAGTTAATCTTAAGCGCTCAAATAAATAATCTCCAACACCTTGTGGAAACGCAGCGCGATTAATTGCTGTCTGCATATTTTCTAACCATGCATCTCTTTCAAATTCAGTGATTGTAAACGCCATATGTCTTTTTCTTAGCATAGGATGTCCGTGTTCTTCGGTATAAATGTTTGGACCGCCCAAAAACTGTGTTAAAAATTGTTTTTGTTTACGACTTGTTTCTGCAAAATCTCCTGGAAACAGGTGATTAAGTCGTTCATCTTTTTCTACAAGGGTGTAAAAATAATCAATCATATCGTATAACGCTTCTTTACCAATGATGTCATATGGTGTTGTTGTCATTTAATCACCCATTTTCAAAAATTTACTGTTACGAACTTAAGTTAATATATAACTAATATAACATGATTTTAAACATTTGAAAGAAATATGCATATTTGCCAATTTAATTTATATTGTTTGAAAGTGTTTCTTTTTTCTTAAAAAAACGTTGAACTTTATTTAAAGGTTGATGATGTTCGAGGTTTAGTTCGTTTAATAAAGATTGGAACTTTTGTGAACCTTGATTATAGTCTTTAACTTCGAACTCTAACTCATAATCCGTAGTATCGAAATACTCACTTTTATCTAAAACAAGTAAATCACCTTTATATTTAGTTTCTTGGCGATATGTCGTTAATGCGCCAAGTATTGATAAAGTTGTATCCTTTACACCAAACTGTTCAACTATAATTTGACGAATGTCATCTGGAAGATTGTCGTTTGAAATAATCAAGTTCATCTCTGGTTTAATGTCGACGATATAGTTGTATTCTATTAGACCAACCTTTGCTGGTGTCTTTAAAGTCATTTCATATTGATTGTCTTTAACTCTTATGCGTAGTGCAGAGCGATGTTCCTTTAATTTGAAATCGGGTGTATCAATATAGTAATTGACTTGCTTAAACAGCACACTGTCTTTAAAATATTTCTCTTGCAATTTATTATAGATTGATGCAGTTATCATTTGTTTAAATTCTATTTCATGATTTGTTGCCATGATATGTATACACCTCGTATCAAATTCAATTTATCTTAACTATATTATGAATGACAAAGTTGAATTTTAAAAGTAATTTCCTTTATCTATTATCAATGTTAATTTGACCATTAAAAATAGTGTTCGTAAGTGTTTTGTATTATTGAATTGTGTTAAAATGTTATGGAATAAGAGGAGGATTAAGCATGCGTTTATATATTAATGAAATTAAAATTAAAGATGACACACTTTATTGTTATACAGAAGATTCTATTAAAGGATTATCTGAAGTAGGACAAATGCTCGTTGATAGTGATAATTATGCCTTTGCGTATACATTAGATGATGGTAAAGCGTATGCTTATCTCATTTTCGTACAAGAAACATGGACGATGTTGCATGAAAACATGACTAAAAAAATTATTATCAATGATGAACTAGAATTGACTGAATTCCACCAAGAACTTACTTATATTTTAGACAACATAAAAGGAAATAATAATTATAGTAAGGAATTTGTTGCAACCGTTGAAGAAACATTCGACATTGAATAAAGCGGGGTGAAGCACTATGAATCAATGGGATCAGTTCTTAACACCTTATAAGCAAGCGGTTGATGAGTTGAAAGTGAAACTTAAAGGCATGCGCAAACAATATGAAGTTGGTGAACAAGCGTCGCCAATAGAATTTGTTACTGGTCGTGTTAAACCAATCGCTAGTATTATAGATAAGGCAAACAAACGACAAATACCATTTGATAGGTTAAGAGAAGAAATGTACGATATCGCTGGTTTAAGAATGATGTGCCAATTTGTTGAAGATATTGATGTTGTCGTCAATATTTTAAGACAAAGAAAAGATTTTAAAGTAATTGAAGAACGAGATTATATTCGTAACACTAAAGAAAGTGGTTACCGCTCGTATCATGTCATTATTGAATATCCAATCGAAACATTACAAGGCCAAAAATTTATATTGGCTGAGATTCAGATTCGTACATTAGCAATGAATTTCTGGGCAACGATTGAACATACTTTACGATATAAATATGATGGTGCTTATCCGGATGAAATTCAACATCGTTTGGAAAGAGCGGCAGAAGCAGCGTATTTACTTGATGAAGAGATGTCTGAAATTAAAGATGAAATTCAGGAAGCTCAAAAATATTACACGCAAAAACGTTCTAAAAAACATGAAAATGATTAACGAGGTGTTATAAATCATGCGTTATACAATTTTAACTAAAGGTGACTCCAAGTCTAATGCCTTAAAGCATAAAATGATGAACTATATGAAAGATTTTCGCATGATTGAGGATAGTGAAAATCCTGAAATTGTTATTTCAGTTGGTGGTGATGGTACATTACTACAAGCATTCCATCAGTATAGCCACATGTTATCAAAAGTGGCATTTGTTGGAGTTCATACAGGTCATTTAGGATTTTATGCGGATTGGTTACCTCATGAAGTTGAAAAATTAATCATCGAAATTAATAATTCAGAGTTTCAGGTCATTGAATATCCATTGCTTGAAATTATTATGAGATACAACGACAACGGCTATGAAACAAGGTATTTAGCATTAAATGAAGCAACGATGAAAACTGAAAATGGCTCAACACTTGTTGTGGATGTTAACTTAAGAGGGAAACACTTTGAGCGATTTAGAGGCGATGGATTATGTGTATCAACACCTTCGGGTTCAACGGCTTATAACAAAGCGCTAGGTGGCGCACTGATACATCCTTCACTTGAAGCAATGCAAATTACAGAAATTGCCTCAATAAATAATCGTGTGTTTAGAACGGTAGGATCACCACTTGTATTACCAAAGCATCATACATGTTTAATATCACCAGTTAATCATGATACCATTAGAATGACGATAGATCATGTTAGTATCAAACATAAAAATGTTAATTCAATACAATACCGTGTAGCAAATGAAAAAGTGAGGTTTGCACGTTTTAGACCATTCCCATTCTGGAAACGTGTACACGATTCTTTCATATCAAGTGATGAAGAACGATGAAATTTAAGTATCATATATCACAACAAGAAACTGTTAAAGCTTTTTTAGCACGACATGATTTTTCTAAGAAGACAGTGAGCGCCATTAAAAATAATGGCGCTTTAATTGTTAATGATGAACCAGTCACAGTGCGTAAGCAATTAATGCCAAATGATATATTAGAAATTCATTTACCGCAAGAAATACCGAGTGTTAATTTAATACCTTACGCTCGTAAGCTAGAAGTATTGTATGAAGATGCTTTTATCATCATAGTTACTAAACCAAACAATCAAAATTGTATACCTTCGAGAGAACATCCTCATGAAAGTTTAATCGAACAAGTACTATATCATTGTCAGGTACATGGTGAAAATATTAACCCGCATATTGTTACCCGTCTAGATCGTAATACAACTGGTATTGTGATATTCGCTAAATATGGACATATCCATCATTTATTTTCTAAAGGAAACTTGAAAAAAATATATACTTGCCTTGTATATGGTAAAACCCATTCATCTGGTATTATTGAAGCTAATATTAGACGGTCAAAGGATAGTATTATAACTAGAGAAGTTGCCTCGGATGGTAAATACGCTAAAACATCTTATGAAGTAATAAATCAAAATGATAAATATAGTTTGTGTAAAGTTCATTTGCATACGGGACGTACACATCAAATTCGTGTACATTTTCAACATATTGGGCATCCAATTGTGGGAGATTCTTTGTATGATGGTTTTCATGATAAAATTCATGGTCAAGTACTGCAATGTACGCAAATATATTTTGTTCATCCAATCAATAAGAACAATATTTATATTACAATTGATTATAAGCAATTACTTAAATTATTCAATCAACTCTAATTCACACAGGGGGTGTAAGTATGTCAATGAACACAGATGAAAAAGAGCGTGTTCAAGAGGAATTATATGATGAGACATTATTAGATCAATACTTAGAAAATGATGATATTGATCAATTTAGAGATGAATTTCTAGCATTACACACATATGAACAAGGTGAGTATTTTGAAGATACTACCGATGAAAATAGACAAAAGATTTTTCAATATTTATCACCTGAAGAGGTTGCAAATTTCTTTGATCAATTAGATATTGATGACGATGAATATGAGTTGCTATTTGATAAGATGAATGCGACATACGCTAGTCACATATTAGAAGAAATGTCATACGATAATGCAGTAGATATTTTAAATGAATTGACTAAACCAAAAGTTGCTAGTCTTTTAACATTGATGAATAAAGATGACGCGAATGAAATCAAAGCGCTACTTCACTATGATGAGGATACGGCCGGCGGTATTATGACGACGGAGTATTTATCACTTAAAGCGCATACGCCTGTTAAAGAAGCGTTATTATTGGTCAAAGCGCAAGCGCCAGACGCAGAAACAATCTATGTTATCTTTGTCGTTGATGATGATGGTAAATTAGTAGGTGTTTTGTCGCTAAGAGATTTAATTGTAGCTGAAAATGATGCTTATATTGAAGATATTATGAATGAACGTGTCATTAGTGTGAATGTAGCAGACGACCAAGAAGATGTTGCTCAAGTTATGAGAGACTATGATTTCATGGCCGTACCTGTTATAGATTACCAAGAACATTTGCTTGGTATCATCACGATTGATGATATTTTAGACGTTATGGATGAAGAGGCTAGTGAAGACTACTCTCGTTTAGCCGGGGTTTCAGATATCGATTCGACTAATGATTCAATCATTAAAACAGCATTAAAGCGTTTACCATGGTTGATTATTTTAACATTTTTAGGAATGATTACTGCGACAATTTTAGGGAGATTCGAAAAAACATTAGAAAATGTAGCGCTACTCGCAGCGTTTATTCCTATTATTAGTGGTATGTCAGGAAATTCAGGTACACAATCTTTAGCCGTTTCAGTTCGTAACATTACGACAGGGGAAATTAATGAGCAAAGTAAATTTAGAATTGCATTAAGAGAAGCGGGAAGTGGTGTATTATCGGGTGTTGTATGTTCAACAATATTATTTACAATTATTGTTGCAATATATCATCAGCCACTTTTAGCATTAATCGTTGCAGGAAGTTTAACTTGTGCGATGACGGTGGGGACGTTTGTAGGTTCGATGATTCCATTATTGATGAATAAGTTGAATATCGATCCAGCAGTGGCTAGCGGACCATTTATTACAACAATTAATGATATTATTAGTATGTTGATTTATTTTGGTTTAGCTACATCATTTATGGCTTACTTAATTTAAGGAGGAGTTATGGAGTTTTTATCTTTAGTTATTGTTGTTTTAGCAGCGTTTTTAACTCCAATAATTGTCAATCGATTAAATATTAATTTCTTGCCAGTTGTTGTTGCAGAAATTTTGATGGGGATTGTGATTGGAAATTCATTTCTAAATATAGTAGAAAGGGATTCAATTCTAAATATTTTATCAACGTTAGGCTTTATCTTTTTAATGTTTTTAAGTGGTTTAGAAATTGATTTTAAAGCTTTTAAAAAAGATAAACGCGCACGTCAAGGACAAAATGATGATGAATCCTCAATTCCAGGGCATCTTAATCTAGCGTTAACTGTATTTGCATTTATTATGATTATTTCGATTCTTTTAGCGTATGTATTTAAATGGCTTGGATTAGTGGATGATGTGTTATTAATGGTGATTATCATTTCAACTATTTCCTTAGGCGTAGTTGTTCCAACTTTAAAAGAAATGAATATTATGAGAACAACTATAGGGCAATTTATCCTATTAGTAGCAGTACTTGCGGACTTAGTAACTATGATTTTATTAACGGTCTATGGTGCAATCAATGGTCAAGGCGGCAGTACAATATGGTTAATAGGTATATTAGTTGTTTTCACAGCAATTTCATATATTTTAGGTGTTCAATTTAAAAGAATGTCATTTTTACAAAAATTGATGGATGGTACGACGCAAATCGGTATTCGTGCGGTGTTTGCATTAATAATATTATTAGTAGCCCTAGCAGAGGGAGTTGGCGCAGAAAATATATTAGGTGCATTCTTAGCAGGTGTCGTTGTTTCATTATTAAATCCAGATGAAGAAATGGTTGAAAAGTTAGACTCATTTGGTTACGGGTTCTTTATTCCTATTTTCTTTATAATGGTTGGTGTAGATTTAAACATACCTTCATTAATTAAAGAACCGAAATTACTAATTATCATACCGATTTTAATCGTTGCATTTATCATTTCAAAATTAATTCCAGTCATGTTTATTCGACGTTGGTTTGATATGAAAACAACGATTGCATCAGCATTTTTATTAACATCAACATTATCGCTCGTGATAGCTGCAGCCAAAATTTCAGAAAGATTAAATGCTATTTCAGCTGAAACGTCAGGTATATTAATTTTAAGCGCAGTCATTACATGTGTATTCGTTCCGATTATTTTCAAAAAACTGTTTCCAGTTCCAGATGAGTTTAACCGTAAAATTGAAGTTAGTTTAATTGGTAAAAATCAATTAACGATTCCTATAGCGCAAAATTTAACATCTCAGTTATATGACGTGACATTATATTATCGCAAAGACTTGAGTGATCGTCGTCAATTGTCGGATGATATCACGATGATAGAAATTGCTGATTATGAACAAGATGTTTTAGAACGACTAGGTCTGTTTGACCGAGACATAGTTGTTTGTGCCACGAATGACGATGATATTAACCGGAAAGTTGCTAAATTAGCCAAAGCACATCAAGTTGAGCGTGTCATTTGCAGACTTGAAAGCACAACGGACGATACAGAGTTAGTTGATTCAGGTATTGAAATTTTCAGTAGCTACTTAAGTAATAAAATCTTATTAAAAGGTTTAATTGAAACACCTAACATGTTGAATTTATTAAGTAACGTTGAAACGTCACTATATGAAATTCAAATGTTAAATTATAAATATGAAAATATTCAATTACGTAATTTCCCATTCGGAGGAGACATCATCTTCGTGCGTATTATCCGTAATAATGAGTCGATTGTTCCGCATGGAGATACACAATTGCGATATGGAGATCGCTTAATTGTTACCGGTGCTAAAGAATACGTTGATGAATTGAAGCAAGAGTTAGAATTTTATTTTTAACAATAATGATATTAAAATGCAGACGTATTTTAGTACGACGTAAAATTAATGATTTTAAAATGCTAGTATGTATATGATTTTGATAAATACATGCTTTTTACGTAAATCAAGTTTGATACAGAAAGGACTAAATCAAACATTTATCGTTGTAATACGTTTAAATAACTTTATTAAAAAGTCATAATAGTGTTAAAATGTATTGACGAATAAAAAGTTAGTTAAAACTGGGATTAGATATTCTATCCGTTAAATTAATTATTATAAGGAGTTATCTTACATGTTAAATCTTGAAAACAAAACATATGTCATCATGGGAATCGCTAATAAGCGTAGTATTGCTTTTGGTGTCGCTAAAGTTTTAGATCAATTAGGTGCTAAATTAGTATTTACTTACCGTAAAGAACGTAGCCGTAAAGAGCTTGAAAAATTATTAGAACAATTAAATCAACCAGAAGCGCACTTATATCAAATTGATGTTCAAAGCGATGAAGAGGTTATTAATGGTTTTGAGCAAATTGGTAAAGATGTTGGCAATATCGATGGTGTATATCATTCAATCGCATTTGCTAATATGGAAGACTTACGCGGACGTTTTTCTGAAACTTCACGTGAAGGTTTCTTGTTAGCTCAAGACATTAGTTCTTACTCACTAACTATCGTTGCTCATGAAGCTAAAAAATTAATGCCTGAAGGTGGTAGCATTGTTGCAACAACATATTTAGGTGGCGAATTCGCAGTTCAAAACTACAATGTGATGGGTGTTGCTAAAGCGAGCTTAGAAGCAAATGTTAAATATTTAGCATTAGACTTAGGTCCAGATAATATTCGCGTTAATGCAATTTCAGCTGGTCCAATCCGTACATTAAGTGCAAAAGGTGTGGGTGGTTTCAATACAATTCTTAAAGAAATCGAAGAGCGTGCACCTTTAAAACGTAATGTTGATCAAGTAGAAGTAGGTAAAACAGCGGCTTACTTATTAAGTGACTTATCAAGTGGCGTTACAGGTGAAAATATTCATGTAGATAGCGGATTCCACGCAATTAAATAATATCATTCAACAGCTTTGTTCACGTTATTATATATGTGACCAAAGCTTTTTTTTGCCTTTATAATAATCGGACTGATGGAAAATTATTTGATATTTCATCTGACTGATTTTTTTATGCACAAAAAATTGCCTCAAAAGCTGTAGTTTCAACTTTTGAGGCGATAGTATCTTATATTATTAAAAGACATCCACAGAATTAGTCCTTAACATTACTGTTTGCTTTATCAATAATGCGTTGGCGGTATTTGAAAATATTACTAACAACCGTTTTAAGTACAGCATATAATGGCACTGCAATCAGAACTAATGTAAAGCCACCTAAATCTCCTGCTGCTAAAATAACAACGATAATTGTTAAAGGATGAATACTTAAAGATTTACCCATTACATTTGGTGTAATGATATTACCTTCAAGTTGGTGTGCAATTAATGTAATGATACAAACCCATATAAATGTAGTAGGACTATCTATAATACCGAGTATTGCTGCAGGTGCAAATGATAACCATGAACCTAAGAAAGGAATTAAGTTTGCGACACCAGCAAATAGTACTAATAAAGGAATATATGGTAAGTCAATAATTGAATAACCGATATATAAGAATATACCTAAAATAACACTGACAGTTACTTGACCTTGAATGTAAGATTTTAATGTAAAGTTTAAATCAGTTAATAAATCTACGAAAAATACTTTACGTTCACCTTTGAAAAATTTAGCAACAGCTGGGATAAATTTTTCATGGTCTTTTAACATATAAATTAAGAAGAATGGAACCATAATCAATAAGAAGATGGTTGAAATTAATGATGTAATGTACTGTAATGAATTAGATAAAATATTAGTAACGCCATCACCCATTGATTTAACCATATTTGTAATTCTACTTGTTACATCTTCAGGTAATTTATCCATTTGAGCTAGTGCGAATTTAATAATTTGCTCTGCTTCTTTTTGTAGGGCAGGTGTTTGACTAATTAAATTGTTGATATTTGAAATGATGATTGGTGCAACAAACGCAACAATTAAGCCGATAATAGCAAACAAAGCTAACATGATTGTTGTTATACTAGCCCATCTTGGAAAACCGACTTTTTCAAGTAAGTTTTGAAAAGGTAGACAGATATAAAATAAAAAACCACTAATTAAAAATGGAAGAAATACAGAACCGATGATTGTAGCTATTGGAGTAAATACTTCGTGCACTTCCATAAATAGTTTGATGAGAATGAACAGCATAATCAGAGCGATGCCAGTTCGGAACCAAACCTTGTTTAACATAAACGATGTTCCTCCTATTTTTCTAAACTTAGTTATTATTTAGTATATCCTAAATAGCAGTGCTTAAAAAGGTTAATATTTTTTAAATATACTTAAATTAAGCATTCACTTTCTATTTTAAGATATTTACTTTCAATAGTTTGTGAGACTTTTCAATGACTCGTAAGTCTGCAAATGGATCAAGCAGTACCAATTTATATGAATAACTTATTTTAATAGTAAACGTGTTTAAATAATGAAATGATCATATTATTATTTATAAGAATATTCTGAAAAATATATTGAAGTGTCTCGTGCTTAATCGTATAATATTTTTATGTTTAAACAATAGGGGGAATCTTATGATTGAAAAATTAGTAACCTTTTTAAATGAGGTTGTTTGGAGTAAGCCATTAGTTTATGGTTTGCTAATTACTGGTGTGCTATTTACATTGCGTATGCGATTTTTTCAAGTTAGACATTTTAAAGAAATGATTCGATTAATGTTTCAAGGAGAGAAGTCTCCTAATGGTATTTCAAGTTTTCAAGCGATAGCCATGTCTTTAGCAGGCAGGGTTGGTACAGGTAATATTGTCGGTGTATCTACTGCAATATTTATAGGAGGACCTGGTACAGTATTTTGGATGTGGATTACTGCGTTTTTAGGTGCAAGTAGTGCTTTTATTGAATCTACACTTGGTCAAATATTCAAGAGAGTTGAAAATAATGAATACCGTGGTGGACCAGCGTATTATATTGAATATGGTATTGGTGGTAAATTTGGTAAAATTTACGGAATTATCTTTGCTATTGTTACGATTATCTCAGTAGGTCTGTTGCTTCCTGGTGTGCAATCTAACGCTATAGCAAGTTCTATGCACAATGCGATTCATGTTCCACAATGGTTAATGGGTGGTATTGTTGTAGTTGTTTTGGGATTAATTATTTTTGGTGGTGTACGTAGTATTGCCAATGTTGCAACAGCCGTTGTACCATTTATGGCAATTATTTACATACTAATGGCTGTCATTATCATTTGTATCAATATACAAGAAGTGCCAGCGTTATTTGCATTAATTTTCAAATCAGCATTTGGATTACAATCTGCTTTTGGTGGTATCGTTGGCGCAATGATAGAGATTGGTGTTAAACGTGGATTATACTCAAATGAGGCTGGTCAAGGTACAGGTCCACACGCAGCAGCGGCAGCAGAAGTATCACATCCAAGTAAACAAGGTCTAGTACAAGCATTTTCAGTTTATATTGATACATTATTTGTATGTACTGCAACTGCTCTGATTATACTTATTTCTGGTACATATAATGTGACTGATGGTACGGTTAATGCGAATGGCACACCGCATTTAATTAAAGACGGTGGGATTTATGTTGAAAATGCAACAGGCAAAGATTATTCAGGAACTGCGATGTATGCACAAGCCGGCATTGATAAAGCGTTCCATGGCAGTGGTTATCAATTTGATCCTACTTTCTCTGGTGTAGGTTCGTACTTTATTGCATTTGCTTTATTCTTCTTTGCATTTACTACTATTTTGTCGTACTACTACATTACAGAAACAAATGTCGCTTATTTAACGCGTAATCAAAATAATCAAGTTTCATCGGTATTTATTAATATTGCACGTGTGATTATTTTGTTCGCTACATTTTACGGTGCAGTTAAAACAGCTGATGTAGCATGGGCATTCGGTGATTTAGGTGTAGGTCTAATGGCTTGGTTAAATATCATTGCGATTTGGATTTTACATAAGCCTGCCGTAAATGCTTTAAAAGATTATGAAATTCAAAAGAAACGTTTAGGCAACGGTTATAATGCAGTTTATCAACCTGATCCGAATAAATTACCTAATGCTGTCTTTTGGTTGAAGACATATCCAGAACGTTTAAAACAAGCACGTGTCAAAAAGTAATCTACTTTTGTTTATAGTATATGTAGTGATCATTTGATAAAAAAGAAAAAGTATTGAGAATTTTAGGTGCTCAGAAATTTGAATTTTAAAATATAGTGTCTCTTGGTACAATAATAATACAATTACTAGGGGGCACTTTTTTATGTTGGAATTTAAAGCTGGAAAGATTAATAAACATGTTTTATATAGTGATATTTTAAATAGAGATGTCACACTAAGTATTTATTTGCCAGAATCTTATAATCAACTTGTTAAATATAATGTCATTCTTTGCTTTGACGGATTAGATTTTTTACGTTTCGGGAGAATACAACGTACATATGAATCGTTAATCAAAGAAGCGCGTATTGATGATGCGATTATTGTCGGATTCCATTATGAAGACGTTGATAAGCGTAGAGAGGAATTTCATCCACAAGGAAGTCGTTCTCATTTAACTATTCAATCAGTCGGTAAAGAAATATTGCCATTTATTGACTCGACGTTTTCTACACTGAAAGTAGGTAATGCAAGGTTATTAGTAGGGGATAGTTTAGCGGGTAGTATTGCCTTATTAACGGCGTTGACCTATCCAACGATCTTTAGTCGTGTAGCAATGTTAAGTCCACATTCAGATGAAAAAGTATTAGATAAGCTAAATCAATGTGCTAATAAAGAACAATTGACAATTTGGCATGTCATTGGTCTAGATGAAAAAGATTTCACTTTACCAACAAATGGTAAGCGTGCCGATTTCTTAACACCGAATAGAGAATTAGCTGAACAAATTAAGAAATATAATATAACTTATTATTACGATGAATTTGAAGGTGGTCACCAATGGAAAGATTGGAAACCATTGCTGTCAGATATATTATTGTATTTTTTAAGTAAAAACACAGATGATCAACTTTATGAATAATTTACATTAGTAGATTTAGTATGAATTGTCTTCATATAGTCTGGTCTATAATATAATTTATAAAAGATTTTACTGTTTAATTTAATTTAAATTTGTCGAAATTGCAAAAGATGTATAATGAATTATTTTTAATGTAACGGTTTTCAAAGAAATTTGATATAATAGCAATAGGTTAAACAAAGGAGGAATTCAGATGATTTTAGGATTAGCATTAATTCCATCAAAGTCATTTCAAGAAGCGGTGGATTCTTACCGTAAAAGATATGATAAACAGTATTCACGAATTAAACCACATGTGACAATTAAAGCGCCATTTGAAATTGAAGATGGTGATTTAGATTCTGTCATTGAACAGGTTAGAGCTCGTATTAATGGTATACCAGCAGTAGAAGTTCATGCTACAAAAGCTTCTAGCTTCAAACCAACGAACAATGTGATTTACTTTAAAGTTGCGAAGACGGACGACTTAGAAGAATTGTTTAATCGCTTTAATGGAGAAGATTTCTATGGAGAAGCTGAACATGTTTTTGTGCCACACTTTACAATAGCACAAGGACTATCTAGCCAAGAATTCGAAGATATTTTTGGTCAAGTAGCATTAGCTGGGGTAGACCATAAAGAAATTATCGATGAATTAACTTTGTTACGTTTTGACGATGACGAAGATAAATGGAAAGTTATTGAAACGTTTAAATTAGCTTAAGTAACATAATAGTATTGTTAATCGTAGTATGTTTGAATTAATAAGAAAATGGTCATTTTTATTGAATGTAATAAAAATGACCATTTTCTTTATTTTAAAATACGTTTTAACCTTACTTAGCTTTTTCTCTATTTGCTATAAAGTAGCTTCCATAAAATACAGCTAAGACTAAAAAGATTAATGCCGAGAAATAAAATGTATTGTTTAAATTGTTGGTAAATTGTGTAATTAATCCGCCAAATAATGGCCCGATCATTGAGCCGAATCCTTGGATACTATTAAAAACACCCCAAGTTTCTTCCTGTTCATCTGATTTGATAAATCGTGCCATAAAGGTATTCCATGCTGGTAATAAGATGCCATACATTAGACCGATAGCTAAAGCGATAATCCACACGATGTGAATATTAACAATCATAGATAGAGTAAAAATTAATATCATGTATAAAATAAATCCGCTTAGAATAACACTATACATAAAGTTTCTGCTGCGGTTATCTATTAGTTTCGATAAAAATAGCATCGAAACTGCACAGCCGATACCACCAATAATGATTGCAACAGTATATTCAATTGTGCTTACGTTAATAACCTTAGTAGCATATGTTGGTAATATAGGAACTAGGGCAGCAATTGCGGCACCTTGTAAAAGAATACCAGGGAACAACAATAAATGGCGCTTTGTCACATCAACAATTTGTCTCAATTGTGCTTTAACTGGACGAGTATTATAATTTGTTAACTTTACATCGACAAAATAATATAATATCCATGCAATTAAAACGACTAAAGACATCATGAAGGCAAAGCGTGTTGGGTGCACTTTGATAAGTAGATTCATAAAAACCATACCTACCAATAGACCTAACAACCATGAAAAATAAACATAGCCCATTTGTTTGCCACGTTTATCTTCTTCAACACTGGATAACATAATGACCCAAATAGGACTAACTGCAATACCGAGCATCAAAGCACTAAATATGATTACAAAAGGTGATGCTGGAAACCAAATAACTAAAAATAAACTTGTAAATGCTAAAATAAATCCAGTCGTTAAAACGATTTTTGTGCCGAATTTTTTCAGTAAAAAGCCTATAACAAAGTTTGTAGATGCATCAGCAATAAAATGTATTGAAAATGCTAGAGACGTTATTGCTACAGCAATGGATGTAACTGTTGGCAAGAAATTAATATAGCTTAGGATATACATGCCTCTCGCAAATTCCATTAAAAATAAGATAATAAGCATTAAAATGAAATTTTTATGATTAGCGTAATTATTTAACGAAGAATCTTGCATATAAAGGAACCTTTCCATAAATCTCTTGTGGTTGTGATGAATGACCGATTAAATCAAGTAAGTCCCTACATATTGTCTGTGTAGCATACTTAATTTTATCTTGTTCCATTGTACTAATCATGTTAGTTAATTGCTCATTACCATTCGTTAAACTAGCTACAATTTTTATTGCTTCTTCTGGAGTATCAGCGATTTTACCAAAACCTTTTTCTTCAAAGTAAAGGGCATTTTCAAGCTCTTGACCAGGTGCAGGATTTAGGAAAATCATTGGAATACAACGGGCGAAACCTTCAGTTATTGTGATACCACCAGGTTTCGTAATCATAAGTTGACTTGATGCCATCCATTCATTCATGTGTTTGGTATAACCTAGAATCAATACATTCTCGTTAGATTTAAACTTAGCTGTTAAAGAACGCTTTAGCTCTTTGCTCTTACCACAAATCATAACTACTTGTGCATTTGCACTTTTCGCTAATATATCAGTGATCATCGTGTCAAAACCTTTAGATACACCAAATGCACCAGCTGACATTAAAATAGTTTGCTTATCTGGATCTAAGTTGTTGTCTATTAACCACTGCTTTTGATTAATAGGTGTTTCAAATTTGTTATCAATAGGAATACCTGTCACTTTAACTGTTGAAGGATCAATACCTACGTCTATGAAGTCTTGTTTCGTTTCTTTTGTTGCCACATAATATCTTGTTGAATACGGCGTAATCCAGTTTTTATGTAAGCGATAGTCTGTCATCACTGTAGCAACTGGAATATTAATGTTAAATTGCTCAGTTAGTACCGACATAACTGGTGTAGGAAACGTTAATAATATTAAATCTGGCTTTTCTTTTATCAATAAATTAATTAATTTATTAAGTCCATAGTATTTGTAGAAACATTTGTCTAGTTTATCTGGGCGGCTGTAATAAAACCCTTTGTACATATTTCTAAAATATTTAAAGCTATTGATATACCATTTTTTACAAATAGAAGTCAAAATTGGATGAGCTTCCATAAATAAATCGTGCTCAATGACGCTTAAATGGTCTAGATTCATATCATTAAGTTGATTAACGATACTCTGTGTAACTTGCATATGACCGTTACCGAATGAGCCAGTAATAATCAATATCTTTTTATTTTGAGTAACCATTAATAGCCACCCTCCGTTAGTTTGAAAATTTTATTTAAGTGTAACTTATTTTACGGCATTATAAAAGAAATAAAGACGCAAAGTCGTTACATTTATAGCAATTTTAATCAATAGTTGAATTGATACAAAATAAAACGTTATTTTATAAAGCAATTTATTGTTCTATGTTTTATTTGTAAATTTAAAATTATCCAGTATACAATTATAGCATATTTTTGGAAACAATTATGATATTATACCATGTTACAAGATGGTTTTAATAATTTAAGATGAGCCATAATTGTGAAACTAATTCATAATACCTTAAGTTTTATTTTTAATAGTAGAAATTAGAAAATGCTGATTAGTAGGATATATCAGTGAAATTATAAATTTATTAACATCAACAAAACGTGTATAATAAACATATTGTAGAAAAAGGAGCGGTTCAGTTTGGATGCAAGTACGTTGTTTAAGAAAGTAAAAGTAAAGCGTGTATTGGGTTCTTTAGAACAACAAATAGATGATATCACTACTGATTCACGTACAGCGAGAGAAGGTAGTATTTTTGTCGCTTCAGTTGGATATACTGTAGACAGTCATAAGTTCTGTCAAAGTGTAGCTGATCAAGGGTGTAAGTTGGTAGTGGTCAATAAAGAACAATCATTACCAGCTAACGTAACACAAGTGGTTGTGCCGGACACATTAAGAGTAGCTAGTATTCTAGCACACACATTATTTGATTATCCGAGTCATCAGTTAGTGACATTTGGTGTAACGGGTACAAATGGTAAAACTTCTATTGCGACGATGATTCATTTAATTCAAAGAAAGTTACAAAAAAATAGTGCATATTTAGGAACTAATGGTTTCCAAATTAATGAAACAAAGACAAAAGGTGCAAATACGACACCAGAAACAGTTTCTTTAACTAAGAAAATTAAAGAAGCAGTTGATGCAGGCGCTGAATCCATGACATTAGAAGTATCAAGCCATGGCTTAGTATTAGGACGACTGAGAGGCGTTGAATTTGACGTTGCAATATTTTCAAATTTAACACAAGACCATTTAGATTTTCATGGCACAATGGAAGCGTACGGACACGCGAAGTCTTTATTGTTTAGTCAATTAGGTGAAGATTTGTCGAAAGAAAAGTATGTCGTGTTAAACAATGACGATTCATTTTCTGAGTATTTAAGAACAGTGACGCCTTATGAAGTATTTAGTTATGGAATTGATGAGGAAGCCCAATTTATGGCTAAAAATATTCAAGAATCTTTACAAGGTGTCAGCTTTGATTTTGTAACGCCTTTTGGAACTTACCCAGTAAAATCGCCTTATGTTGGTAAGTTTAATATTTCTAATATTATGGCGGCAATGATTGCGGTGTGGAGTAAAGGTACATCTTTAGAAACGATTATTAAAGCAGTTGAAAATTTAGAACCTGTTGAAGGACGATTAGAAGTTTTAGATCCTTCGTTACCTATTGATTTAATTATCGATTATGCACATACAGCTGATGGTATGAACAAATTAATCGATGCAGTACAGCCTTTTGTAAAGCAAAAGTTGATATTTTTAGTTGGTATGGCAGGCGAACGTGATTTAACTAAAACGCCTGAAATGGGGCGAGTTGCCTGTCGTGCAGATTATGTCATTTTCACACCGGATAATCCGGCAAATGATGACCCGAAAATGTTAACAGCAGAATTAGCCAAAGGTGCAACACATCAAAACTATATTGAATTTGATGATCGTGCAGAAGGGATAAAACATGCAATTGACATAGCTGAGCCTGGGGATACTGTCGTTTTAGCATCAAAAGGAAGAGAACCATATCAAATCATGCCAGGGCATATTAAGGTGCCACATCGAGATGATTTAATTGGCCTTGAAGCAGCTTACAAAAAGTTCGGTGGTGGCCCTGTTGGTCAATAAAAGACTTATTGATGAAGGTAAAACTATTGATGTTTATTTATTCGAAGCATTAAATGACCAGATAATCATTGCTATACCAGATTGGTTTTGGTCATATCAGATGGCAATAGCATTAGATGAAGAAAATTGTTTTGAAGCAATACTCATGCAATTGTTTGTTTTTAAAGAAGAGGAAGAGGCAGAGTCGATTGCATCACAACTAACAGATTGTATAGAAACATATAAAAAGGAGAAAGACTAATGAACTTAAAGCAAGAAGTTGAGTCTAGAAAGACTTTTGCGATTATTTCACATCCCGATGCAGGGAAAACAACGTTAACTGAAAAACTATTGTACTTCAGTGGTGCCATTCGTGAAGCGGGTACAGTTAAAGGGAAGAAGACTGGTAAATTTGCGACAAGTGACTGGATGAAAGTTGAACAAGAGCGTGGTATTTCTGTAACAAGTTCAGTAATGCAATTTGATTACGATGATTATAAAATCAATATCTTAGATACACCAGGACATGAAGACTTTTCAGAAGATACGTATAGAACATTAATGGCAGTTGACAGTGCTGTCATGGTCATAGACTGTGCAAAAGGTATTGAACCACAAACATTGAAGTTATTTAAAGTTTGTAAAATGCGTGGTATTCCAATCTTTACATTCATTAATAAATTAGACCGAGTAGGTAAAGAACCATTTGAATTATTAGATGAAATCGAAGAGACATTAAATATTGAAACATACCCTATGAATTGGCCAATTGGTATGGGGCAAAGTTTCTTTGGCATCATTGATAGAAAGTCTAAAACAATTGAACCATTTAGAGATGAAGAAAATATATTGCATTTGAATGATGATTTTGAGTTGGAAGAAGATCATGCAATTACAAATGATAGTGCTTTTGAACAAGCGATTGAAGAATTAATGCTGGTTGAAGAAGCGGGTGAAGCCTTTGATAATGACGCGCTGTTGAGTGGAGACTTAACACCTGTATTTTTCGGTTCAGCTTTAGCTAACTTTGGTGTACAAAATTTCTTAAATGCATATGTTGATTTTGCACCAATGCCAAATGCGAGACAAACAAAAGAAGAGGTTGAAGTAAGCCCGTTTGATGATTCATTTTCAGGATTTATCTTTAAAATTCAAGCCAACATGGACCCTAAACACCGTGATAGAATTGCCTTTATGCGTGTCGTTAGTGGTGCATTTGAACGTGGTATGGATGTTACTTTGCAACGTACTAATAAAAAGCAAAAGATCACACGTTCAACGTCATTTATGGCAGACGATAAAGAAACTGTGAATCATGCTGTAGCAGGCGATATCATTGGACTATATGATACTGGTAATTATCAAATTGGAGATACTTTAGTTGGTGGAAAACAAACCTACAGTTTCCAAGATTTACCACAATTTACGCCAGAAATTTTTATGAAAGTTTCTGCTAAAAACGTCATGAAACAGAAGCATTTCCATAAAGGTATTGAACAATTAGTACAAGAAGGTGCGATTCAATACTATAAAACATTACACACAAACCAAATTATTTTAGGTGCTGTTGGTCAGTTACAATTTGAAGTTTTCGAACATAGAATGAAAAACGAATATAATGTTGATGTTGTTATGGAGCCAGTAGGCCGTAAAATTGCACGTTGGATTGAAAATGAAGACCAAATTACAGATAAGATGAACACATCAAGATCGATTTTAGTGAAAGATAGATATGACGATTTGGTATTCTTATTTGAAAATGAATTTGCAACAAGATGGTTCGAAGAGAAATTCCCTGAAATTAAATTGTATAGTTTACTTTAACGGCTCAATAGTATAATCGAATTTGTGACTTTAAAAATAATTGTTTCGTTGAAGAAAAATAAATTGTATATTTTAAAAGAAAAAGGTATACTATGATGTATCAAATGAATAACCTATGGCATTTTGTCAGAGGGGAGTAACTTAAGAATCATGACCGTATAAATGATTCGACACTTTATCGTCATTACGAAGATATCTTCCGGTAAAGTGGGCAATTTAAATTGCTTAGTGAGACCTTTGCTATTTATTTAGCATAGGTCTTTTTGTTTGTACTTAACTTATTTATTTAAAGGAGTTGTACATGTTAATGGATCCAAGTTTGATCTTACCTTATTTATGGGTACTTGTCGTTTTAGTATTTTTAGAAGGCTTATTAGCAGCAGATAACGCGATTGTTATGGCTGTAATGGTTAAGCACTTACCACCCGAACAACGTAAAAAAGCTTTGTTTTACGGTTTGTTAGGTGCATTTGTATTTAGATTTTTAGCGTTATTCTTAATTAGTATTATCGCGAACTTTTGGTTTATTCAAGCTGCAGGAGCGGTTTACTTAATTTATATGTCAATCAAAAATCTGTGGCAGTTCTTTAAACACCCAGAAATTGAAAGTCCTGAAGCTGGAGATGATCATCATTATGATGAATCTGGTGAAGAAATTAAAGCAAGTAACAAATCATTCTGGGGAACTGTGTTGAAAATAGAATTTGCAGATATCGCATTTGCCATTGATTCTATGCTTGCTGCTTTAGCTATTGCTGTAACACTTCCTAAAGTTGGTATTCACTTTGGTGGTATGGACTTAGGTCAGTTCGTAGTCATGTTCCTAGGTGGAATGATTGGTGTTATTCTAATGCGTTATGCAGCAACATGGTTCGTAGAGCTATTAAACAAATATCCAGGACTTGAAGGTGCTGCCTTCGCGATCGTTGGTTGGGTAGGTGTTAAGTTAGTTGTCATGGTATTAGCGCACCCAGACATCGCTGTATTGCCTGAGCACTTCCCACATGGCGTATTATGGCAATCTATTTTCTGGACAGTACTAATTGGATTAGTAATTATCGGTTGGTTAGGTTCAGTTGTTAAAAATAAAAAATCGCATAAATAATTGATGTGAAGCGGACAATCTTAATTTAGTTTAAGGTTGTCCTTTTTCATTTAATAGAGTGACTTATGAAAAATGGATTTTGAAGAATATGAATCAAAAGGATGCGATATAGCATTAAGAAAATGTGCCTTTTATATTTAGCATTTTTTTCAATAGAAATTATATAGATTTTAAAGCAAATTAAGTGTTAATGTGTCATAATGAAAAGTGATTTTATTGAATGGAGTGGACATTAGTGGATATTGGTAAAAAACATGTAATTCCTAAAAGTCAGTACCGACGTAAGCGTCGTGAATTCTTCCACAACGAAGACAGAGAAGAAAATTTAAATCAACATCAAGATAAACAAAATATAGATAATACAACATCAAAAAAAGCAGAAAAGCAAATACATAAAGATTCAATTGATAAGCACGAACGTTTTAAAAATAGTTTATCATCGCATTTAGAACAGAGAAACCGTGATGTTAATGAGAATAAAGCTGAAGAAAGTAAAAGTAATCAGGATAGTAAGTCAACATATAACAGAGATCATTATTTAACAGACGATGTATCTAAAAAACAAAATTCATTAGATTCAGTGGACCAAGATACAGAGAAATCAAAATATTATGAGCAAAATTCTGAAGCGACTTTATCAACTAAATCAACCGATAAAGTAGAATCAACTAACATAAGAAAGCTAAGTTCAGATAAAAACAAAGTTGGTCATGAAGAGCAACATGTACTTTCTAAACCTTCAGAACATGATAAAGAGACTAGAATTGATTTTGAGTCTTCAAGAACTGATTCAGACAGCTCGATTCAGACAGAGAAAATAAAAAAAGACAGTTCAGATGGAAATAAAGGTAGTAATCTGAAATCTGAAGTAATATCAGACAAATCAAATACAGTAACAAAATTGTCGGAATCTGATGATGAAGTAAATAATCAGAAGCCATTAACTTTGCCGGAAGAACAGAAATTGAAAAGACAGCAAAGTCAAAATGAGCAAACAAAAACTTATACATATGGTGATAGCGAACAAAATGACAAGTCTAATCATGAAAATGATTTAAGTCATCATACACCATCGATAAGTGATGATAAAGATAACGTTATGAGAGAAGATCATATTGTTGACGATAATCCTGATAATGATATCAATACACCATCATTATCAAAAATAGATGACGATCGAAAACTTGATGAAAAAATTCATGTCGAAGATAAACATAAACAAAATGCAGACTCGTCTGAAACGGTTGGATATCAAAGTCAGTCAAGTGCATCTCATCGTAGCACTGAAAAAAGAAATATGGCTATTAATGACCTTGATAAATTAAACGGTCAAAAACCAAATACAAAGACATCGGCAAATAATAATCAAAAAAAAGCTACATCAAAATTGAACAAAGGGCGCGCTACAAATAATAATTATAGTGATATTTTGAAAAAGTTTTGGATGATGTATTGGCCTAAATTAGTTATTCTAATGGGTATTATTATTCTAATTGTTATTTTGAATGCTATTTTTAATAATGTGAACAAAAATGATCGCATGAATGATAATAATGATGCAGATGCTCAAAAATATACGACAACGATGAAAAATGCCAATAACACAGTTAAATCGGTCGTTACAGTTGAAAATGAAACATCAAAAGATTCATCATTACCTAAAGATAAAGCATCTCAAGACGAAGTAGGATCAGGTGTTGTTTATAAAAAATCTGGAGATACGTTATATATTGTTACGAATGCACACGTTGTCGGTGATAAAGAAAATCAAAAAATAACTTTCTCGAATAATAAAAGTGTTGTTGGGAAGGTGCTTGGTAAAGATAAATGGTCAGATTTAGCTGTTGTTAAAGCAACTTCTTCAGACAGTTCAGTGAAAGAGATAGCTATTGGAGATTCAAATAATTTAGTGTTAGGAGAGCCAATATTAGTCGTAGGTAATCCACTTGGTGTAGACTTTAAAGGCACTGTCACAGAAGGTATTATTTCAGGTCTGAACAGAAATGTTCCTATTGATTTCGATAAAGATAATAAATATGATATGTTGATGAAAGCTTTCCAAATTGATGCATCAGTAAATCCAGGTAACTCGGGTGGTGCTGTCGTCAATAGAGAAGGAAAATTAATTGGTGTAGTTGCAGCTAAAATTAGTATGCCAAACGTTGAAAATATGTCATTTGCAATACCTGTTAATGAAGTACAAAAGATTGTAAAAGATTTAGAAACAAAAGGTAAAATTGACTATCCCGATGTAGGTGTTAAAATGAAGAATATTGCCAGTCTAAATAGTTTTGAAAGACAAGCAGTTAAATTGCCAGGAAAAGTTAAGAACGGTGTTGTAGTAGATCAAGTTGACAACAATGGTTTAGCAGATCAATCTGGTCTGAAAAAAGGTGATGTAATTACTGAATTAGATGGCAAACTTTTAGAAGATGATTTACGCTTTAGGCAGATTATATTTAGTCATAAAGATGACTTGAAATCAATTACAGCGAAGATTTATAGAGATGGTAAAGAGAAAGAAATTAATATTAAACTAAAATAATGTTGAGGTGAACAACGTGTCAATTTTTAGCCAGTTTTTAAAAAGATCAAGCCCTCAACAAGGTATTGTATTGTACTATATCGTCGCAATTGTCGTTGCATTTTTATTATTAAACTTACCGTATGTTCATAAACCAGGTGTAGAAGTAAATCCAATTGACACATTATTTGTTGCCGTATCCGGAATTAGTGTTACTGGATTGTCTCCGATAAGTATTGTCGATACCTATTCTACATTTGGACAATTAATTATCCTCGTGATATTAAATATTGGTGGAATTGGCGTCATGGCAATTGGTACGATGTTATGGGTGGTACTAGGTAAACATATTGGAATTCGAGAACGTCAGTTAATTATGTTAGATAATAACAAAAACACAATGAGTGGTACCGTCAAATTGATTATTGATATTGTAAAATCAATATTTGTAATCGAACTCGTAGGAGCCATGTTATTAGCATTTTACTTTTATCGAGATAATCCAGATTTAAAATATGCAATCATGCAAGGTGTTTTTGTTTCTATTTCTGCCACTACCAATGGTGGATTAGATATTACAGGTAAGTCATTAATTCCTTATGCACATGATTATTTTGTACAAGCGATAGTTATATTTTTAATAATTTTAGGATCAATCGGCTTCCCAGTGTTATTAGAAGTTAAAGCTTATATTCAAAATAGGGTTACTAATTTTAGATTTTCATTATTTACTAAAATTACGACATCAACATATTTATTCCTATTTATTGTTGGGGTATTAGCCATTCTATTATTTGAACATAACCATGCGTTCAAAGGATTAAGTTGGCATCAATCGTTATTCTATTCGCTGTTTCAATCAGCGACTACAAGAAGTGCGGGTCTTCAAACAATTGATGTGACAACACTAAGTGACCCTACGAATATTATCATGGGTATTTTAATGTTTATAGGTTCTTCGCCAAGTTCGGTTGGTGGCGGTATTCGTACAACAACTTTCGCTATTTTAATTTTGTTTTTAATTAACTTTAGTAATAATGCCGATAAAACATCCATTAAAGTTTACAATAGAGAAGTACACATTATGGATATTCAACGTTCATTTGCAGTATTTACAATGGCGACAATTTTAACATTTTTAGGAATGCTAATTATATCAGCTACTGAAAATGGTAAGCTTACATTTTTACAAGTATTTTTTGAAGTCATGTCTGCATTTGGAACTTGTGGACTATCGCTTGGTGTCACAAGTGATATTAGTGATATTTCCAAGGTCGTACTAATGGTACTCATGTTTATAGGACGTGTTGGCTTAATATCATTTATCATTATGATAGCAGGACGTCGAGAACCAGATAAATTCCATTATCCAAAAGAACGTATTCAAATAGGATAATATAATAGCAATCTAAGTTTAGTTAATGTAGATTTTAACTGGAACTTAGATTGCTTTTTTAGTTTGTATTTTTAACTTATTTTATAAGACGATTGGTTTTGAAAATGGTAAACTAGTAACAATGAGAGGTGTAACATGATGGAAAAAAATGAAAACATTAATGTAGAGATTTTAACTACGTCAGATATGCATAGTCATTTCTTAAATGGTGATTATGGTTCAAATATTTATAGAGCTGGTACTTATGTTAACCAAGTAAGAGCACAAAATCATCGCGTCATTTTATTAGATAGTGGCGGAAGTTTAGCTGGCTCGTTAGCGGCCTATTATTATGCTATTGTTGCACCTTATAAACGACATCCAATGATAAAGTTAATGAACAGAATGCATTATGATGCTAGCGGTGTGAGTCCAAGTGAATTCAAGTTTGGTTTATCATTTTTAACTCGTTCAATTGCTTTGGCACGTTTTCCATGGTTATCAGCAAATATTGAATACAATGTTACTAAGGAGCCATATTTTTCAACTCCATATTGTATTAAACATTTTGGTGACTTAAAAATTGCTATCGTAGGCGTCACAGCAGATGGTTTAATGGAAAATGAGTATTCTGAAATGGAGCAAGATGTATCTATTGAAAAGACATTAGTGGCCTCAAAACGATGGATTAGATATATCCATGAAGTTGAAGAGCCAGATTTTTTGATTGTAATTTATCATGGTGGATTGAATAAAATTAGTAATAGCACGAAAAATAAAAAGGCAAGTTCGAATGAAGCTGAAAAATTAATGGAAGAACTCGGTGTTATAGATTTAATGATTACAGCTCATCAGCATCAAACAATAGTAGGTCAAGATCATGAAACGTATTATGTTCAGGCTGGTCAAGATGCAAAAGAGCTTGTACATCTTTCGATTAATTTTAAAAAGAGAACAACAACTTATGATGTTGAAAGTATTGATTCTAAAGTGATTGACTTAAATGAGTATGAAGAGGATCAAGAATTATTAGATTTAACATTCTATGATAGAAAAGCAGTGGCTTATTGGTCACAGGAAATCATAAGTGATAAAGGTTTGATGTTATCAGTAAATGGGTTACAAGATTTAGTCTGTCAAACACATCCATTTTCGCAATTATTACATGATGCAATTCACCTTGCATTTGATAATGATATAACATGTGTCCACGTGCCTATGAACGGAGAGAAGGGGTTGAGTGGACAGATTCGAAATGAAGATTTGTATCATGCATACCCATATCCAGATAAGCCAATGGATATGACAATTAGTGGTCAAAATATCAAAGATATATTGGAGTATAGTTATTCACATTTAGATTTTGTTAACGAGCAATTAAGCTTAACAATTATTGATGAAACATTATGTACAATGTGGCAAGGATTCAATTATGAAATTGATATGAATCAAGAACCTGGGCAACGAGTAATGTTAGATCAAATTGATTTGACTAAGAGTTATAGAGTTACAATGACTGACTATTGTTATCGTAACTACAAGAATTATTTGAAAAATGCTATTATACATGAATCATACGATGAAACAATGAGTACATTAATTGCAGAGAAGTTAAGAGATCCGAATTATCGTATTTCATGTAGTGATAATTTTGTAGTTAAAAACAGGTAAATATTGCTATGTAATAAATTAATTATAAGTTTAACAAGTATAAAAACCTTTCTTAGAGAAGATTATCTAGGAAAGGTTTTTAGAATTTTAAAATTGATATAAAAGAACAGTGAAATTCTCATTCATTATATATATAAGTAAACAAAAAAGCTTAAATGGTATATACCATTTAAGCAAGTAACGGAAACGGAGGGATTCGAACCCTCGCGCCGCTTTCGCGACCTACACCCTTAGCAGGGGCGCCTCTTCAGCCAACTTGAGTACGTTTCCAATGGCTCCACAGGTAGGACTCGAACCTACGACCGATCGGTTAACAGCCGATAGCTCTACCACTGAGCTACTGTGGATTAATTTGTATGTGTTTGAATATCAAGCACAAATATTATTATAACAAGATTAAGTTAATTTGCAATAGATACCTTAAAAAAATATGCAGAACATTTACACTATATTTATAAAACATTCCGCATATTTTAAAAATAAACAATTTATTTATCTTCAAATAAAGAATAGCGTGTCAATGCTTCAAACACATTCAATGTGGCTTTATTATAATCTATTGGTTGGTCGGGATTTTTTGATATCATGCGAGATTGTTTATCTACCATGTAATAGTAAAAAATGGAATTGTTATATTGATGCCATAAACTGTGGTATGAAACATGAAGAATGATTGATTCATTATTAATAAATGTCACTTTACATTTACGATTTTTTAATTCTTTAATACTTTCGATATAATGCATATTTAACCAAATATTTTCATTTTGTCTGTCAGAATGTGTTGGGAAAAAATAAGTTGGAAATAATGGTGTTAGTAAAATAGGTGGTTTACTAGAAATGCCAGTAATGCGGTTTGTCTCTGCTTTCTTGCCAAGATAAGTATTACCATAAAATTTGCAAGAGCGTTCAATGATTTTCTGGACTTTAAAAGGATTTTGAATACGCGTTTTGTCAAACCGAATTATTTCGCTACCATTTCTTTGATCGTCATCATCAAATGCTGGTCGAATAACCATGTCTCCTTTGCGTATCACATAAATATTTTGAGAATACATAAGCAAAACCTCGCTTTATTAAGTTTTAAACCATTAATATAAAAATACAATTAATGATATAAAGATATTTTATAATAAAATTATGAGTTGTCAAGTTATTATTTTGGTGAAAATGTACAATATTTTTTAACTAATAGTCAGAATATTCATTGATTTCAAAATTAGAAAAATGTATACTTATTATAAATTAAAGAAAGGTAGTGGTTTCTATGAAATACAATACTAATGTTAAACATACAACTTTAGAAGCGTTTGTCACAACCGTCAATGATTTGGGTATTGAATTAATTATCAATGAAGCACTTCGAGAGGTAAGAAAACGACAGCTCATAGAACTTATAGATGACGCACTCGTCAATAAAGATGAAGCAGCATTTAATCAATATACGGCAGAATACAAAAATTTGGAGGCATTTCTCGGTGAATAACATTGATTCGAATTCCATAACGCAATCATAAAAGGACTATTCTTAACATCTCATACATGTAAGAATAGTCCTTTAATCGTTTATGACATTAATCTAATTAATTCATGTCTATCTATGTCACCGAAATAGTGATTTAAATCATATTCTGATAGTGCTTCTTCTATGTGCTCAAAGTCGTGTAGACAGCCAACTAATGCATTTTCAAGATCAGTGACATCTCCGACACCAAAGAAATCACCGAAAATTTTTGCATGTTCGATTTTACCTCGTTTAACATCAAACTTAATTTGTACAAATCCTTTTTCAAATTTTTCCTCGCGTTCAAAGTTATATTTAGGGTTTCTACCATAATTCCATTCCCAAGTTCTATATTTGTCGTTACTTAACTTTTCAATATTTTCCCAATCTTCATCTGTTAATTTATATTCTTCTACTTCAGCTTCTCCAAAGATAGTTTTCAAGATGATTTTTTTAAATTCTTCAATTTCTAAAGGGTCATTAAAAAATTCTTGAATGTTTGCTACTCGTTTACGAACAGATTTAATACCTTTTGATTTAATCTTAGCTGGATTAACTTTTAGTGCATTCTGAACTTCGTCTAAATCACTATTTAACATCAACGTACCATGACTAAACATTCTATTTTTAACTTTAACCATGGCATTTCCCGAGATTTTCGCTTGTCCAACTTGAATATCGTTACGACCAGTTAATTCAGCATTTACGCCTAAAGATTGTAATGCTTGAACAATTGGTTCAGTGAATTTTTGGAAATTGTGGAAACTGTTACCATCATCATCTGTTATAAAACTAAAGTTTAAATTGCCAGTATCATGATAAACAGCGCCACCACCAGAAATTCTTCTTACTACATCGATGTTATGAGCATCTATATATGTCTGATTTACTTCCTCTATCGTATTTTGATTCTTTCCAACAATGATAGATGGTCTATTTATGTAAAATAAAAAGTAACTTTCTTCTGCTGGTAAATTTTTTAAAACATATTCTTCCATTGCTAAGTTTAAAGTTGGATCTGTAATATTATTATTACTAATGAATTTCATTACAATCTCTCCCTTATATCTATATATATTCTCTACTTATTTATGCCTTAACTTTGCTCAAAATGCCAATTATATACTCACAAATCATTCTAAATATCGGCTTAAAGTTACATTTTATTATTTTTGATTGTTAATAGTTTATTTGTTAAGTGAATTTTAGTACAATATAATTTAGTTATGATTTAAGGAGGACTTAAAATGACTGTTGCAGAAGTGGGTAACATTGTTGAGTTTATGGATGGATTAAGAGGTCGTGTTGAAAAAATCAACGATAACTCTGTTATTGTTGACTTAACAATTATGGAAAATTTTAATGACCTTGATTTACCGGAAAAAACTGTTATCAATCATAAACGATATAAGATTGTTGAATAAGAAGGTAAGTTATAATGAATAAAATCTCGAAGGCTTTAACTTGGTTTATTATAAGTTTCATTATATTTCATCTCATATTATTTATTATGTGGGGCGAACACCAAGAATACTGGTATTTATATACAGGTATAATGCTAATTGCTGGTATCAGTTATGTATTTTATCAAAGAGATATTGAATCTAAGAGGTTGCTTACATCAATTGGTGTTGGTATTATTACGGCAATTATTTTAATTATGCTTCAACTTTTATTCTCACTTATAACATCTAATTTAAGTTATAGTTCATTAATTAAAGAATTAGCAAGAACAGGTGTCAATTGGAAGTGGCAAATGTTAGTAACTTTACTTTTTGTCATTCCATGTCACGAGTTATATATGAGAACTGTTTTACAAAAAGAATTAACACATTTTTCAATACCGAAATGGGTAGCTATATTAATAACAGCAATTTGTTCTAGTTCATTATTTATTTATTTAGATAATTGGTGGATAGTAACATTTATATTTGTTGCACAAGTGATATTATCATTAAGTTATGAGTATACTCGACGTATAGCAACAACATCCGTTGCACAAATTGTAGCTATTATATTGTTATTAATTTTTAATGCTTAAATAAGCTTTTCTTAGACGTATGTGTTCTAAGAAAAGCTTTTTTGCTTAAGAAAAGCACTACGAAGATTCAAGGCTTGCTTTATTATAGTGTATACATTTTTAACGGCAAGCAGTTATTATTGAGGTTATATTTTAGTCAGTTTTTTATTACTAAATATTTTATAAAAATGGTATAATATTTTGTGGGCAAGTTGAATTGATGGTGGCTATCTGAGTAAAGGGGGGGTGGTGCCTATGGCATTACTTAACACTTTTGAAAGGAAAAGCCTATTGTGATATCTATTGCAAACGCATTACATTTAATGTTAAGTTTCGGTATGTTTATCGTCACTTTCATTGGTATAGTAGTCGCAATAATAAATTTAAGCAATAAAAAATAACCATCATTTCAAAACTTTGACATAGAATGATGGTTAAAGAAAATCTCATTTAGTCACCGTCTTTTTAACGGGCTCATTAGGCGACATGTTCCTCCATGTCGTCTTTTTATATTTTTATAGTAACATATCTTTTATTTAATTGTCTATTTTTATTAGATGTGTAACAAAATTTTGAAGTATTTTCCTTATATTGCCTGCTAAACATGTCAGATTTGAAAGGAAAATCATACTATGGTAGAAATCACTTATGATTCTATGGCAGTACTTATACATAAGTGATTTCTATTGAATATGTAATGAAGTTCATATATTAATAAAACTTTCATTGGTATAGTAGTCGCAATAATTAATTTAAGCAATAAAAAATAACCATCATTTCAAAACTTTGACAACGAATGATGGTTAAAGAAAATCTCATTTAGTCACCGTCTTTTAACGCGTTCAATAGGCGACATGTTCCTGCATATCGTCTATTTATGCACTGCACAATTTAATAATAATACAATTATACTTTGATGTCTATTTAACATAAAATACTGGAAATGTAGAAAGGTAAATTCATCTTGAAATATTCAGAAAATTCTGTATAATTTAAATAAAGAGATATAGATTAAATATAAAGAGGTGTTTTTAAATGAAGAACAAAATTTTTGGCGCTATATTATATTTATCTTTAGCACTTGGATTATCAACAGCAGCTTATGCATCTACAGAATACGCAGAAGGAGGCACTTGGAGTCACGGTGTCGGCAGTAAGTATGTTTGGTCTTATTATTATCATGGTCATAAAGGACATGGTGCAACAGCTATTGGAAAATACAGATCATTTAGTGGTTATACAAGAGCTGGTGTAAAAGCAAAAGCATCAGCTACTAAAAATAATTGGTGGGTCAATAGAGCGTATTATAACATTTATTAAATACTAAATAATCATACAAAATAAACAACGCAAGAGGTACAACATGAAATGGTTCAAATTAATACTTGATGTTACAATCTTCATTCTGATTGCTATATTGTTATTTGTTTATACATATAAAGAAAACGAAGAAATATTGCCTGATACTAAATACCCTATAGCGGTAACTGACTGGAATAAAAAATATAGTAAAAATGAGATTTATAAACGTATAAATCAATTCGCTAAAAATGAGAACGTAGCAATCTATAAATCAACTTCAAATTATACAAACAAAAATGTAGATAAAGATATATATGTATTTAATAAATCAAAAGCAACAACTATCACTCCTTTTAATGCTAAATATAACATTCATTATTTAAGTGATGACGAATTATTAAAAAAAGATATCAAAGGGAGTTATTTTGTAAAAGACAAAAATTTTGACGTGTCTAAATTCATAAATTTTTTAAAAGAATATGGTGTTACTGCTGAATCATACAAAATAGATCATATGATGATTGCCGTTGGTGTCATTAAACAAATGAATATAGTAGTTCCGTTATCCGCACTTTTAATCGTTTATTTTATTTATTATATTTTCGAAAAGAACATTAATTTCAAAACGTATGCGATTAAGTATTTACATGGTTTTACATTAAGAAAAATAATTTTTGAAAATTTTTCAAAGAAATGCACGTATTGGGTAACGTTAATCATAACTCAAATTCTTTTAACTACAAGTGTACTTTGGATATTAAATTACACGGGTAATTTAGATTTATTCATATTAAGATTAGTTCTGCTTTCATGTCTTTTCATTTTAACGATTAGTGTTATTAATTTATGGACTTTCTTAATGTTACTAAATTTAAATATTGCCAATATGATTAAAGGTAAGCAGCACTTTAAAACAATTCGTTTTATTAATACAGTTTGTAAAAGTATTCTCTTAGTACTAATAGCTAGTGTAATGATAGAAAATACTAGTGTTATTAAAGATTTGAATAAAATAAAGGAAACTGAGAAATATTGGAATGTATTAGATGATTATTACACGATTGAATTTGCACCTTATCACGAAACGAAACAAAGTTTGATTGATAATATGCTGCGATCAGAACAATTAGTAAAGGCTAGTGAAGCAGAAAATAATGCGATTTTATTCAAACCAAAGGGTGACTCCGTTGACAATGACAACTTTTCGCCTGATGAGGGGAATGTAATATTAGTAAATAATCAGTTCTGGTCGATTTATCACAAGCAGTTTCAACCTGATATTCCGATAAAAAATCAAAAAAATAATGTCGAAGTAATTATTCCACAAAAGTTTCATGCAATGCGTAATGAAATCAATCAAGCATATCATTCATGGTTTGAATTTGTACAAAATAAAAATAATAAAGAGAATAAGTTATCTATACAGTTTATCAACAAAAATGATTATCGAATTTTTTCATTTGATGCACGAGATAGTCGCCATTTGTCATTTATAGAGGCACCAATCATTGTGAATGTTCAGGCATCAGATTTATCGAATGATTTTTATTATGCCATGATCAGTCAAGGCGGGTATTTATTCAAAAATTATGACGCGCTAGTAAAAAATATTGAAAAGTATCATCTTGATGGGGAAATCAGTGGAATAACCAATTATAAAGATAGCGTGATGGAAATGTATCATGAAAACAATTTGAAATTAACAGTACTCAACTTTTCACAAATCATTATCGCAATCATTTTAATAATTATTATTTTATTTGATGTGAAATATTATTTTGAACAACATCGAAAATTACTCGTAATCAAAAAGCTATATGGTTATTCAACATTAAGAGCCAATTACCGATACTTATTAATAAATAATATAGTTGTTGTTTTTATTGGAATATTTACGAATGTAATTTTACATTCTCACTATATAATGATGATATTTGCAACGATCCTTGTCGTTCAAATATTATTGCAGATTTGCAGCCTATACTATCATGGCCGACGTTTTAATGAAGTTATCAAGGAGTTTTAACTATGAAATTTATCATTGCAATATTATTAGGATTAATCGTATCCATTACTATTGCTTTTACAATCATACATCATCCTATACTAGATCGTTTTAATCCTTTCTTAAAAACGGAGTATAGTTATGCCAAAGTGCCAAAAGGTACGCAACAATATGTTAATATTACGGCTTATAGTGAAAGAGGGGAAAAGCTTGATTATAAATTAACATTTAATGGATTTTCTCCTAGTAGAACGTATGTCGAAATAAAGCATAAAGGGCAATATGTTATATCGATCACATATGTTGAAAAAGAGGATACACCAAAAGAGGTAAGACAAGAATGATAGAATTAAAAGATTTAACCATACAAAAAGGTAATACACATATTTTGAAGAAACTTAATTTGAAATTTCAATGTGGAAAATCATATGCACTTATTGGTAAAAGTGGATGCGGTAAATCTACATTATTAAATACTATTGCTGGACTTGAAAAAACAGGGAAACAATATGTCTATTTTAATGGTCAATTAGAACAATTTAAATCTAATTTTTACAGAGATAAATTAGGGTATTTATTTCAAAATTATGGATTAATCGATAATCTGACAGTAAATGAAAATTTAGATATTGGATTAGCATATAAAAAAATAAGTAAGAAAGAAAAAGAACAATTAAAGATACGTTATATAGAACAGTTTGGTCTGTCAAACAGTTTAAAAAGAAAAGTTCATACGCTAAGTGGAGGTGAACAACAACGTGTCGCTTTAATTAGAATGATGTTAAAAGATCCGATTGTTATGTTAGCTGATGAACCAACGGGTGCGTTAGATCCTAAAACAGGACAGATGATTATTCAATCATTATTTGATTTGGTCAATGAAAATAAAGTGCTGATTTTAGCAACACATGATATGGCTATTGCAAATCAATGTGATGAAATAATAGATTTAGAACAGTATAGAAAAGTAGCATCTATGTGATATCCAAAAGATAAAATTAAAAGCCAATCAATTGGGAATGTTAATTTCAACACTCCATTTGATTGGCTTTTATAATGCGTTGCTATGTTATGAAAGTAATAACGGCAAACTGAAAAAAAGCAATATAATAATATTTAATACGATTAGTAATAAATGTAATTGATTTTTCGTTTTAATATAGCAAAAAACAATGACTAAAGATAACAACAATATCATGATTGCACCTGGGAAGAACCATAATGCTGAAGCTGTGTACCAAATCATTGGTAACGCCATAATAATAAAAGATATAAGACAAGAAAGGATACCAATAATATTATAAGTTCTAGTCAAAATTACACCTCCAATTTTCATTTTAAAATGACATGCGTAAAACAATCATTTTAAATACATCATACAATAAAATTAAATTGTATGATAGATAAATTTGAAATTAAATTGAATTGGCTTGATTAAAAGGTGATTTTATAGAGGATAATAAAAATGGTTATTTAATAGAAAACCATAATATTAACGACATGGCTGATAAAATACTTCAGCTTGTTAATAATGATGTATTAGCAGCGGAGTTTGGTTCGAAAGCGAGAGAAAACATTATAGAAAAATATTCAACGGAATCAATATTAGAAAAATGGTTAAATCTTTTCAATAGATAAATGAAAAAATCCTAGGTATTCATGAGTACCTAGGATTTTTACGCATGATATATACAAAAAAAGAGAGGATAGTCCTCTCAAATAATAGTTAATAAAATTGTAGCCATTTCTTCCAGCTATAACTACTAATACAAGCTAAGTTCATTACGATATGTATAATTTCAAATTCATAACCACTTACATATCCTCTTGTAAGTTTAAGTGTGAAGATTGAGCCTAACATAACACAAATATAAAAAACATTAACATAAGGCGTTAAAAAGCCGATAATAAGTGCTAAACCTCCAACAACTTCACCAATTGACATCAATACTGCGATGGTAGGTGGTAAACCTAAAGAGCCTAAGAAGTGAATTGTTCCATCTAAATCAACAAATTTCAAAGTACCATGCACTAAGAATGATGTTGCTAACATCCATCTAATTAAAAGCATACCTAATTTCATCATGTCACCTCCAACATTCGTATTTTAAAACATAGTCCAAATTATATTTGTAAAGATGTGGAAAGTAAAGATTATTTATAAAAATAATTATTAAATATTTATTAAATGTTCTATTGTATTGAACAATTGTTGTAGAAAGACGTTTAAGTCATCAGTTACATTTTGTATTTATAAATAAAGATTAGCACAGCATAGTACAAAGTTTAGAGGTAAATGAATTAATTATTGCATCGCTATTTATGAATCGTAAACACTATTATGAAATTGCAAGAGTAGTATGGATAATTAGAATGATGGTTTGAGATAAATGAGTGTTATTAACCAGTGCGTCATCTTCAAAATTAGAGGCCATTTGCTGTTTATAATAAGATGATTTGATAATCAACTATGATAAGAAAAAATAATAACCTCCTAAATATATCATAAACAAATTAAATGATAAAATAATAATATAGTTTTCTACTAAAGTTGTTTGGAGGTATATGTGTGTATAGGAATATCGTTAAACTAGTTGTGTTTATGCTAATCTTAGTTGTAGCAGTAGCGGGTTGTGGTCAAAAAGATACTGAAGAGAAAACTGAAATGACGACAATAAAAGATGAATTAGGAACTGAAAAAATTAAGGAAAATCCTAAACGTGTTGTTGTATTAGAATATAGTTTTGCTGATTATTTAGCAGCATTAGATATGAAGCCTGTTGGTATTGCAGATGATGGCAGCAGTAAAAATATAACAAAGTCAGTAAGAGATAAGATTGGGGCATATGAATCAGTTGGATCTAGACCGCAACCGAATATGGAAGTGATAAGTAAATTAAAACCGGATTTGATCATTGCAGATGTTAGCAGACATAAGAAAATCAAATCAGAATTGAGCAAAATTGCGCCGACAATCATGTTAGTTAGCGGTACGGGAGATTATAGTGCAAATATTGAAGCATTTAAAACAGTCGCTAAAGCAGTAGGCAAAGAGAAAGAAGGAGAGAAACGTCTGGAAAAGCATGATAAAATATTAGCGGAGATTAGAAAGAAAATTGAACAGAGTACGTTAAAATCTGCATTTGCATTCGGTATCTCAAGAGCAGGTATGTTTATTAATAATGAAGATACATTTATGGGACAATTCTTAATTAAAATGGGTATTCAACCTGAAGTCACAAAAGACAAAACTACGCATGTGGGTGAACGCAAGGGTGGTCCTTATATTTATTTAAATAATGAAGAACTTGCCAATATCAATCCAAAAGTTATGATTTTAGCCACTGACGGAAAAACGGACAAAAATAGAACGAAATTCATTGATCCTGCAGTTTGGAAATCATTAAAAGCTGTGAAAGATAACAAAGTTTATGACGTTAACCGAAATAAGTGGTTGAAATCAAGGGGTATTATCGCAAGTGAAAGTATGGCAGAAGATTTAGAAAAAATTGCAGAAAAAGCAAAATAAAAATACAGCGCCACTCGTAAATCATATAAGAGTGGCGCTGTATTTTTAATTATGTTTATTATCTGTCGGATGTGATGATTTACCTGAAAGTTTATTTCGAATAAATTTAATTACATAACCGACAAGGATTGTTTTAACAATTCTTTTAATGAATTGGCGCATCGTTACATACCTCATTTCTCTATATGTTACGAACTATATACCCATTCATATATGCTTTTTAAACGTCATTGTCACAATTTAATTTTTAGGGAATATAATATAACCATCTTTATCTGCTTTTTTAGTAAAAATGACGAAAATGGCATGTATTATTGAGATGATGGTAGGGATACCTGTCCAGAAAAATAATAAGTGAAAAAGACCTTGTCCAAATTTATCAGCATAAAATTTATGAATACCTAAACCTCCAAGAAATAATGCAACAATAACATAAATGGCTTTATTGACTTTCATTTGTAAATCCTCCTTAACTATAATTCTACTTAAATTCATTGTGAAAACCAATATTTCTAACTTTAGAATTTTCAAACTTTCTAAAATTATAAGTATATCTTTTTAAAATAAGCTAGAATTTCTATATAATAAATGTTAATAACGTAAAAGGGAATGATGACATAGTGATACGTCAAGCACGTCCAGAGGACCGATTTGATATTGCGAAGTTAGTTTATATGGTTTGGGATGATATGGAATTAGAATTGGTAAAGCATCTACCTAAAGACATGGTATTAGATGCAATTGAAAAAAGCTGTGTTGATGCAACATATCGAACTTTTTATCAGCATATTTTAGTTTATGAAGTAGAAAATAAAGTAGCAGGTTGTATTATTAGCTATAGCGGTGAAAATGAATTGAAATATGAAAAAGCATGGGAACTACTTGACTTGCCAGAAGAAATAAAACAATATGGCACGCCATTACCTGTAAAAGAAGCTAAAGACGATGAGTATTATATAGAAACAATTGCGACATTTGAAGCATATAGAGGTAGAGGCATCGCGACAAAGTTATTAACGTCATTACTTGAATCAAATACACATGTTAAATGGAGTTTGAATTGCGATATTAATAATGAAGCAGCATTAAAGTTATATCACAAAGTAGGCTTTATATCTGATGGACAGATTGAATTATACAAGCACATGTATCATCATTTAATTGTTAAATAAAAAACTCGACAGTTCGATGTAAGTCGATTGCCGAGTAGAATCATCTTATATTAAATGCCTGCAAATAATGCACTAATATAAATACCTAATGCATATAATAAACCGAAAAATGTATTTGTTTTACCAGCAGCAGCCATTGCTGGCATCATTGTAGGCGGTGTATCATTCTTCTTGAAACGTCTGATAAATTTAACAGGCATTGGGAATGATAACAACGCAAGTAAGTAAAATAATGAGCCACCAGGTTTAATAATGATCGTAAGTACAATAAAGGCATAAGCGATAAAGTACATGATTGCCATAAATGTTAAAGAAGCATTTTTACCTAATAGAATGGGTAAAGTTTTACGACCACTTGCTTTATCTTTGACACGGTCGCGAATATTGTTAGCCATATTAATTAAACCAATAGTGATTACTATAGGAACACTTAACCAAATTACATAACTTTGAATATTACCAGTTTGAATAAAGAATGCAATAACGATAATAAACATACCCATAAATACGCCTGAGAATAATTCACCGAAAGGCGTCCATGAAATAGGGAAAGGGCCACCTGTATATAGGTAACCAACAGCCATACATACTAATCCAACTGGTAATAACCAAAATGAAGAGTTAGCAGCTAAAAACAAACCTAATATTGCTGCTAAGATGTAAAATGCAATGGCTAATCGTAGCACAAGCTCTGGGCTCATACCGTTGCGTACAATGGCACCACCAATGCCTACAGATTCATGATCATCAAGGCCTTTTTTATAATCATAGTATTCGTTAAACATATTAGTTGCTGCTTGAATAAGTAAGCATGCTAGTAACATGGCAATGAATAGGCTGATTTTAATATGATCTTCGCTACCAAGAAAATATATTTTAGATGCTGCTGTACCAACTAAAACGGGTACTACGGAAGCAGTTAATGTATGAGGACGCATTAAATGCCAATATTTCTTAACTGTAGAATATTGCTGATATTGATTACTCATTGAATACAAAACCTCTTTAAATCATATTTTTTATAACAAAGATATTTTAATAGAAAGTAGCATAAAGGTCAATTGACGTGAAAAATTGCAAGATAAGTTTAAGCAATTCTTGTAACACAATTATCCAAAAATGATACAATATAATAATGAGTGAAAAAAGACGAAGAAAGAAGTGAAATGGATGGCTACGGGCGTATTAGAGGACGATATTGTCAAAGAGATATATGACAGCTCAAAGGAATGGGTTTCAGTTGAAGTGAAATTATCACAGTCACTAGACCCGAGCACATTATTTCATCTCACTGACAATGAGGCAGGAGATCGCTTTTATATGCGTTTGAATGATAATCGAACGTCATATTTTGGCTACAAAGCAATTCAATTATTCAAAAATAATTCTAAAAATAAACAATCTATTTTTAAAGACTGGGAAAAATTAAAACATAACATCACATTTATACATCCGCAATCTGAGAAACATCATCTTCGAGTTGTTGGAGGGTTCCAATTTTCAAGTCATAAATCAGATGATGAATGGCGAGAGTTTGGACTAAATCATTTTGTATTACCTGAAGTTTTAATTTCAACTGATAATAATGGGACATTTTTAACTTATACAGTTAAAAGGGAAAGTTTTACTGTTGAGGCATTGAACGATTTAATGGATTTGTTCAACAATATATCGGATATAGATGTGGACGAGCAAATTGGGGAAATTACTAGAAATGAAGATATTTATAAAGATGACTGGCGTCAACTTGTAGTAGAAGCAATAGAATCTATTAATAATGAAGAAAAAATTGTACTAGCACGTAGACGGTTAATAAAGTTCGATAAAGATATCAGTATTCCATATATTCTAAAGCAAGCATATTCTAAAGAAAAAAATAGTTATATATTCTTGTTAGAATCACAAGATTCTATATTCTTTTCACAAACACCTGAACAATTAATAAAGGTCAATAATAAAATACTATCGACTAAAGCTGTAGCAGGTACAATTAAACGTTCACAAGATGAGGACGAAGATACAAAAAATGTTGAAGCATTTTTAAAAGATAATAAAAATTTAATCGAACATCGATTTGTTGTTGACAGTATTTTACATGATATTAAACCTTATATCACTGAATTACATTATGATAAGACGCCTAAAATTCTAAAAAATGATCATTTATATCACTTGTACACTGAAATAAAGGCGCCACTGAAGGATGATTCGTATATTAGTTTAATTGATAATTTACATCCAACACCTGCTTTAGGTGGCTATCCAAAAGAATTTGCGATGGATTTTATTGAACAGAAAGAATTTGGTACACGAGGATTATATGGTGCGCCGGTTGGCTATATAGATATATATGATGATTGTGAATTTATTGTTGCAATTCGTTCGATGCTTATTAAGAAAGCACAAGCAACTTTATTTGCTGGGTGTGGCATTGTTAAAGATTCTGATCCAGATAGTGAATTGGCAGAAACGAATCTTAAGTTCACACCTATGATGAATGCATTAGGAGTCGATATGAATGGGAAATCATAAAGCAGCTTTAACGAAGCAAGTTTTTACATTTGCATCTGAGTTATATGCGTACGGCGTAAGGGAAGTAGTTATCAGTCCGGGATCACGCTCAACGCCACTTGCACTGGCATTTGAAGCACATCCAAATATTAAAACATGGATACACCCCGATGAGCGAAGTGCTGCGTTTTTTGCAGTTGGGTTAATTAAAGGCAGTGAAAGACCTGTCGCTATATTATGTACGTCAGGTACAGCAGCAGCGAATTATACGCCTGCAATTGCTGAAAGCCAAATTAGTAGAATTCCATTAATCGTTTTAACAAGTGACCGTCCGCATGAATTAAGAAGTGTAGGCGCACCACAAGCGATTAATCAAGTAAATATGTTTAATAATTATGTAAGTTATGAGTTCGATATGCCTATTGCGGATGATAGTAAAGAGACCATTGATGCAATTTATTATCAAATGCAAATTGCTAGTCAATATTTATATGGACCACATAAAGGGCCAATTCATTTTAACTTGCCATTTAGAGATCCGTTAACACCTGATTTGAATGCAACAGAATTGTTAACTTCTGAGATGAAGATTTTACCGCACTATCAAAAAAGTATAGATGCATCGGCATTAAGACACATTTTAAATAAGAAAAAAGGTTTAATTATTGTAGGGGATATGCAGCACCAAGAAGTTGATCAAATACTGACGTATTCAACGATATATGATTTGCCTATTTTAGCTGATCCTTTAAGTCATTTAAGAAAATTTGATCATCCGAATGTTATCTGTACATATGATTTGTTGTTTAGAAGCGGCTTAGACTTAAATGTGGATTTCGTAATTCGTGTTGGGAAACCAGTGATTTCTAAAAAGTTGAATCAATGGTTAAAGAAAACTGATGCATTTCAAATATTAGTGCAAAACAATGATAAGATTGATGTCTTTCCAATAGCACCAGATATTTCATATGAAATATCTGCGAATGATTTCTTTAGGTCATTAATGGAAGACACGACAGTTAATCGCGTAAGTTGGTTAGAAAAATGGCAATGCTTAGAGAAAAAAGGGCGTAAAGAAATTAAATGTTATTTGGAACAAGCTACAGATGAGAGTGCATTCGTTGGTGAATTGATTAAGAAAACATCTGAAAAAGATGCATTATTTATTAGTAATAGTATGCCAATCAGAGATGTAGATAACTTGTTATTGAATAAAAATATAGATGTCTATGCGAATCGTGGTGCGAATGGTATTGATGGTATCGTTTCAACTGCACTGGGTATGGCTGTGCATAAACGAATAACATTATTGATCGGTGATTTGTCATTTTATCATGATATGAATGGACTATTAATGTCAAAATTAAATAATATTCAGATGAATATTGTATTATTGAACAACGATGGTGGCGGTATTTTTTCATATTTACCACAAAAAGAAAGTGCAACCGACTATTTTGAACGGTTGTTTGGCACACCGACGGGATTGGATTTCGAGTATACAGCTAAGTTATATCAATTCGATTTTAAACGTTTTAACAGTGTTTCAGAATTTAAAAATGCCACATTGTTATCTGAAACTTCGACGATTTATGAATTGATAACGAATCGCGAAGATAACTTTAAACAGCATCAAATTTTATATCAGAAATTGAGTGAAATGATTCATGACACATTATAATTACTATGAAGCAAACGTTGAGACCAATCAAGTTTTAGTATTACTGCATGGTTTTCTTAGCGACAGTCGTACTTATCATAATCACATCGATAAATATACTGATATCTGTCATGTCATCACTATAGACTTACCAGGACATGGCGAAGATCAGTCTTCAATGGATGAAACGTGGGATTTTGATTATATTACGACGTTGTTAGACCGAATTTTAGATAAATATAAAGATAAATCAATAACATTGTTTGGATATTCAATGGGTGGGCGTGTTGCATTATATTATGCAATTAATGGTCACATCTCTATATCTAACTTGATATTAGAAAGTACGTCACCAGGTATTAAAGAAGAAGCAAATCAATTGGAACGCCGTCTTGTTGATGATGCACGTGCTAAAGTATTAGACATAGCAGGTATTGAATTATTTGTTAATGATTGGGAAAAGTTGCCATTATTTCAATCGCAACTAGAATTACCAGTTGAAATACAACATCAAATAAGACAACAACGATTGTCTCAATCGCCACAGAAAATGGCCAAAGCATTAAGAGATTATGGTACAGGTCAAATGCCAAACTTATGGCCGCGCCTGAAAGAAATTAAAGTACCAACATTAATATTAGCTGGAGAATATGATGAAAAATTTGTACAGATTGCGAAAAAAATGGCAAATTTAATTCCTAATAGTAAATGTAAATTAATTTCTGCTACAGGTCATACAATTCATGTGGAAGATAGTGATGAATTTGATACAATGATATTAGGATTTTTAAAGGAGGAGCAAAATGACTAACAGACAATGGGAAACACTTAGAGAATATGATGAAATCAAATATGAATTTTACGAAGGGATTGCTAAGGTAACAATAAATCGCCCTGAAGTACGCAATGCGTTTACACCTAAAACAGTTGCTGAAATGATTGACGCATTTTCACGTGCACGTGATGATCAAAACGTTTCAGTTATCGTATTAACTGGTGAAGGTGATTTAGCATTCTGTTCTGGTGGTGACCAGAAGAAACGTGGACATGGTGGTTATGTAGGTGAAGACCAAATCCCTCGCTTAAATGTATTAGATTTACAGCGTTTAATTCGTATTATTCCAAAACCGGTTATTGCGATGGTAAAAGGTTATGCTGTAGGTGGCGGTAATGTACTAAATGTTGTTTGTGACTTAACGATTGCTGCTGATAATGCTATTTTTGGACAAACTGGTCCTAAAGTAGGTTCATTTGATGCAGGTTATGGTTCAGGATATTTAGCACGTATCGTTGGACATAAGAAAGCACGTGAAATCTGGTACTTATGTCGTCAATACAATGCACAAGAAGCTTTAGATATGGGTCTAGTAAATACAGTGGTACCTTTAGATAAAGTTGAAGATGAAACTGTGCAATGGTGTAAAGAGATTATGAAACACTCACCAACTGCTTTACGATTCCTTAAAGCAGCTATGAATGCTGACACAGATGGTTTAGCTGGTTTACAACAAATGGCTGGGGATGCAACATTGCTTTATTACACAACTGATGAAGCGAAAGAAGGCCGTGATGCGTTTAAAGAAAAACGTGATCCTGACTTCGATCAATTCCCTAAATTCCCATAAGTTATTTTGAATATGATATTAAGTCACTTGCGTCGTTTATTAGCGACGATAAGTGGCTTTTTTATTTTATAAGAATTTAAAAGGGGCTTTTAATTAATTATCATAAAGATAAGATAGTTTGAGAAAAATTAATAGAGAAAGAATAAATGTTAAAGATTATTATTACAATGAAAAAACGAGCTGGTGAGAATTGAATTCTCGCCAACCCGTTTTATGAAGTGAAATCATTTAAATTAGTTATACTAAGCGCTCATAAACGATTGGGCGCGAAGTGCCAATACCTTGTTTGGATGACGTTTGCATGAGGATATGCTGTGTATCATCATAATCAAGAATATAAATGATTTCTTCATTATCAATAGATGAAAATTTAATGCGTTGATGTGCCGTATCTATAAAAAGAATATGATATTGATTGTGACTTGTATCATCGCCATGACGTATACAAATTGATTTTTGTAATTGATGATTACTCCAATTACCAATAAATAAATTGATATTTGTTTGTTCTAGATGTGTGAGTTTGGTTGTGTCGTAAACTAAATTTATAAATTGTAGTTGATACATAGTTTTACCTGCCTTTAATCAATATCTATATTACTTTTTAATAACCTATCATTGAACCATACCAGTTATAATCACGATTGAATGATAAATGTAATAGGCTTGAATCTGCATCTTGGATTGATAATTCTGTATCCCAAGGATTCCAGTAGATAAGTTTTTCTTGGTCATTAATTTTAGCATTACCAACAACTGCTAGTGCATGTCCTAAATGTGGGTCATTAGGGTTTTGAGATACACTTTGTGCAAGAATCATAATTCCTACATTATCTTTTGTAAGTTGATCAACTTGTTCATATGATGGTACACCTTCTTGATAATGAATATCTCTGCCTTGTGATTTACCGTATTCAATCATTTGATTAGGGAATGTTGCACAATTAGGAAGGTCTTGCTCACTTACTTCAGGGTATAGTGTACGCATAATATCATGTGCATTATAAGTGTCTGTATTTTTAGTTGCATTTAATAATGCTGCCATACTGAATCCTGCACACCATGAGTTATCGAATTGTTGTTCTCTAATTTTGAAGTTTTTTAATGTGTTTTCATATTGAACTTGATCTTCTTGTATCGCTTCGTTTTCTTCAACTTTAGTAGGTGTTACTGTATTTTTTAACTCTTGTTTCAATTTTGCTGAAACTGTTTTAGCACTTTCTTTTTCTTTTACATTACCAGGTAGTGGCGTAGCTTTTACTAATCTAACTTTGCCATCTTCTTCAAAATAAAATCCTTTTTCATCAGTAAGAACAGTGATATTTGAATTTTTATCTTTAATTTGGTCTAAATCTTTAGCGATGAAGTTTGAAATTTTAACACTGTAATTCATGTCTTCTTTTGATTTGTTTAAATCATCTTTATTTTTAGGGCTAAGTGTTAAAGTATAAACAATTTTACCGTCTTTTATAACTGGATAATAGTAACTATTATCTTCTTCACCATTAAATTTATAAATTTTAAAAGCTTCGCCAAGTTCATATTTACCAGTTTTTGCATTACTTTGTTTATCTAATGCTTTAGCATAACCAGCAAATTGTTGTTGTGCTAGATCTTTTACTTTTTGAGGTACTTTGTCACTCTTAACATTAATTTCTAGCTGTTTAGAGTGTGAATCAGCTTTGGCTTTATTGCTATTAGCAAATGCGCCTAGTGATAAAATAAGCATCGAAACCATTATGATGCTTATAATATTGAATACTCTAGATTTACATGAACTATTCATATAATACCCTCCATTTAAGTCAAAATATTTTGCGTTGCTAAGTCTTTGCTTCTATTTACTAAATCCAAATTAAGATGAAGTTTATGCAGCGTCAGGGTTGTCTGAATTATTGTTATCGCCATTGTCTGGATTATCAGGGTTATTTGGTTCGTCTGGGTTGTTAGGGTTATCTGGATTATTAGGGTTGTCAGGGTTATTTGGTTCATCTGGGTTGTTAGGGTTGTCAGGATTGTTAGGGTTATCTGGATTATTAGGTTGGTCATCGTTGGCAAAATTGATATCTTCAATATTTTGTTTTAAGAAGTTGCGCACATTTTCGTTAATAAATACTGCACCATTAAATTCATTTGGTACACCGCCCCAATGAATTCCAATCACTTCATTTTTCTCATTAAATACAGGTGATCCAGAGTTACCACCAGTTGTACTTAAATCATATTGCATTGCTTCACCTTTTAAGTATGTTATTTTTCCTTTACTTTCCCACATTGTTGCGACAGGTTTATCACCTGGATATCCTGTTACAGTAATATTTTGGTTAACTTGTGTTTCAGCATTATTACTCATTGTTGCTGGTTTAACTACTTCGCCAATATGTTTGTTTTGCTCATTAGGGGAGAATTTAACTATTGCTAAATCACCTTCGCCTGAATATTTAGTGATTTGTTCAGCAGTGAAACCACCATTTGGATAATTGTCTTGGTTAATTGCAGAAGGGAATGCTTTTAAAGCATGAGGATCACCGTGCGTAGCATCTACGACGTGTTTATTTGTTAAAAGAGTATCTTTACCTACAACTACACCGGAAGCAATAAATGTACCAGTAGGTGCTTCAACTTGAATATAAGTTACGGGTGCATAATGACCATTCGTTGTATCTGTAATTTGGTGACGATCGTTATTTGGTAATATAACATTTGCGTGTTCACGTTGTTCTAATGGTTTAAGGTTACCGCCTTTTTGAATCTTAGGTGTTTGCTGTTTATCTGTCTGCGTTTGTTGTGGATGATTGTCCATGGCTTTTGAAGATAACGCATTTGCTGCTGGAGAACTCACAAGTGTCACTGTTGTCAAAGTTGCAACGAATAAAGAACTAACTTTTAAAAATTTACCTTTCATCTAAAAACCTCCAAAAAATTTATTTACAAGTTAAATATAACACTAAAAATTTTTAAGTCAATAAGAATATATAAATAAATTAAAAAGTTTTTGTAAAGATTAGAGTTTACAAAAACATTAAAGGAATTAAAATTGAATTGTATTATACTTTATTCGATTGAGTTAAATTGATAAGGTCGTCAATTGTTTGCATTTATCTAAAAGAATAAATAAGAAAGGAATTGAGAGCGAAGGGAAAGTATTTGTTTATAATAATAAATAGTAACGTTTGAATAATAATTGTTTGGCCAAAGGTAGATTAATATGAGTGGTGATATATTATTTGAGTGCTTAAGTTTCGAAGAACAATTATAAGTTAGCATATTAAAAGCTTTTGATAGAATCATTTTGAGTGAGGTGTTTAAAGGAGAGGAATATAACTCGGTAGTATTTACAGTCTCTATAGAGTATTATTTAAAACTTATAGAATATAAAAAACTGAACGTACTATGAATTTAGTTCACGACGTCCAGTTCAACATATCATTTTTATTTAGTATTTAAATATTTAGCAAGTCTCTTCATACCTTCTTTTAAAACATCCATTTCATAAGCATAGGAAATCCTCACAAATCCTTTACCGAATTCTGTAAAGGATGAGCCTGGAACGATTGCTAAATGTGTTGATTCAAGTAAATCAACACAAAATTCGAAATCGTCATCGGTGATATGCTTAATACTTGGGAAAATATAAAACGCGCCTTCAGGTTGAGCGGTAATCTCAAAACCTAATTTAGTTAATTCGGATACTAAATAATTTCTTCGTTCTACATAAGCTTCATTCATATATTTAGGAGCTTCTAATCCTTCGTTAAGTGCTGTTATACATGCTATTTGAGCTGGAACATTGGCACAAATACAATTATAGGCGTGCATAAATGTTAATTTATCAATCAAATATTGAGGTCCTAATAGAAAACCAATTCTTATTCCGGTTGCTGAGTGTGATTTACTTAAACCACCAATTAATATTAATTGATCACGAATGTCTTCAAATTCAGCGAAGGATACATGTTTACCACTAAATGTATTTTCAGCATAAATCTCATCGCTAATTATAAATATCGGATATTTTTTTAATACATTTACGATATTTAAAACTTCATTTCTTTTTAAAACTACGCCAGTTGGATTAGTCGGATAATTTAACAAGACAGCTTTTGTCTTTGGAGAAATATGACTTTCTAACGCATCAGGTGTAATTTTGAATTGTGTTGCTGTTGTATCAATATAAATTGGTTTACCACCTAGTACTTCGATGAGTGGAATGTAGCCTGCATAAATTGGTCCCGGTATTATAATTTCATCTCCAGGCTCTATGATAGAACGTAACGTTGTGTCTATTGCTTCACTTGCTCCATTTGTCACAATAATTTCTTCAGGATCATAGGAAAAATGATAACGATTTTTGAAGTATTGACTAATTGCTTCGCGAGTTTCTAATAACCCTTTATTGTGAGAGTATGATGTCTTGTCATTGTTAATAGCATCAACATATGCCTTTTTCACAACATCAGGCATCGGGAAGTCTGGTTGGCCAATAGTTAAATTAACACAATCATCCAAATTATTCATGCGGTTTGAAAATTGGCGAATACTTGGTGCTCTTAAATATTTAGAATTAGAATTTAAAGAAAGTTTCATTTGTGACACCTCAAATATAAATCAAATATTGTCTAAAAATTTAGAAATTAATAATATCATAACATACTTTTAAAGCAAAAAAGGGTAAATTACTTAAGCTTTATTTGAAAAACGAAAAATGTCTAAATACACTGTAGTAACTACTTTTCAAAATGAATGAAGTGGTTACAGTTAATGTACTTATACATTAAATAATTATGAGTCTTTAAACTGTGATGGTCTTTGTAAATTAATTATTGGATTTGTCCATTTACAAACAAAGTTTGTAGATAATACATATACGATGATTACAGATATACTTATTAAATAAAGATACGTCATTAATGATATAGGATTATCGAATGGGTACCATTCAAATCCTCTAACAATGCCAATAATTAAACCATGTAATAAATATACGTATAGCGTACGACTACCAATATAAGTATATAATTTTTTCTTTGTTGACATTAAATTTAGAAACGCAGTCATTGCGATTAATATAATTCCATATAATATAAGTCGTTTAAAAGGACTGAATACACTCTGTCCTTCATTTTCAAGTGAAGTATATGGTGAACTTCCTAATAACCAATCTGCATTGATAGGATGAATCACGTAAATGATAAAAAACAAAATAAAGGTAATGATAGATAATGGTATTAGTTTTTTATTTTTAAAAATAGCCGTATGTTTTTTGGTGAAAATGTAACCTAGGTAAAATATTGGGAAAAATACGATTGTCCTTGAAATGCTTAAGTAGCTATCGATGTTATCTGAAAAACCTGCTCCAATAGATATAATAATTGAAACCGATAGCACTTTATATGGATTAAATCTTCTAACTATTACTAAAATGACATGAAAGAAAAATAGCGTGATCAAAAACCATAACGCAAATACTGGATTAAAAGGATCAAGTTGTAATTCGTCACTTTTACCTGTTAAGAAATAATATATTGAAAAGAATGCAAAAAATATCATATAAGGTACTATCAAACGTTTTGAAATTTTTTCTAAATAGTATGGTTTATCAATATTTTTCGCGAAATAACCAGATATAAACAAAAATGTTGGCATATGGAAACTATAAATAACTAGGTATAATGCTGATAAATATTTATCGCCACTAGTGTAGGGTTGTAACATATGTCCAAATACGACTAATAATATTAAAATTGCTCTTGCGTTGTCAAAAAAATAATCTCTCTCTTTTAATGAAGTCATATTTTATCTCCTTTATGTCCATAAGACTCTTACTAATTTATTATATTTTGTATTAGTTATGCAACAAATTTGTCTATTGTGTCGAATAGTATTGTAAAAATTATAAAAAAAGCATATAATATTATAAATAATATGTAGTGGAGTAGAACAACATGTATAAACAACTTGAAAAACTTATTACACTGACTAACAATGACTTAAACTTAGTGAATAGAAGATTTGGACAACGCACGGATATCACATCTGAACAGCTAGAACTTCTCCGTATTTTATTTAATTACGATCGCTTATCACAGTATGATTTGACGATGAAGATTAGCAGGGAACAATCTATAGTTTCAAGGTGGATTAAGAAATTAGTTTTGAAAGGGTACATCACAAGTCAACAATCTAGCGAAGATTTAAGATGTAAAGAATTAATTTTGACTGATCAAGCACGTACATTAATTTCACAAATAAATAATGCACGTTGCGAATTGATTGAAGCAAGATGTCAATGTTTATCGGAAGTCGAATTAGATAATTTAAATCAATTACTTGATAAGTTAAATCAACGACGCATATCGTTGTAACACGGCAATAGCAAACACATAATTTAGTGTCATTGTGCACACAACAAAAATTGAATCATGAATTACAAGCAAAAGTAGCGGTGATTGTTAAAATTGATGGTAAACAATCACCGCTATTTTTGCTTGTGTATGTATAAAAAAGGGATCAAAGGTCATCCCCCATGATTGATAGTGGGGAGGATGACTTTTGATCCTATGTTCATGTTGCTTATTTATATTGTGGGATGTCGAAGTATTTGCCGACTTCGCCAATTTTATCATAGTAGCCTTTGATGATTTTAGCATTGATGTTAGCCCAATCTACATCTGTAGCATATTGGTGTGTTCCTGGATGTGCAGGATTCCATCTCATTTTGTAAAGCGTATTTTGACCAGCTTTTACATATGAGTTGCCGATGAATTTAGCACCACCAACGATTGCTTTTGATACTGTGTCCCAACCAGCTTGTTTAGCATATTTAATACCTTCACGTAAAGGATCATTATCATATGCAGCAATACCAAATACGTTATGGTATTTCGTGTTTGAGTTAGTTACAACTTTGTTGTTCACTACATCTGCACCTTTTGCTAATTGAGAAGTACCGTTACCTGTTTCTAATAGGGCATGTGAGATAAGATAAACTTCATTAATGCCATACATTTGAGCAGCTTTGTTAAATGCAGCACCTTGGTTTTCTAATACACCTTTACCTTTTAAGAATTGATTAATTTTATCAATAGAAATATTTTGTGGTTGGTCTAAGCGTAAGAATTGATATTTTAATGCTGGATCTTGAGCTAAACGCTTCGTATCCATTGCATGCTTAACATCATTAAAGTTAGCATCTGTCCACTTACCTGGTACACGTTGTACTTGTGGTTTATATTGTAAACCAGCTTGTATTTGAGCAACTTGGTTTAATGTCATACCTGTTTGATTATACTTAATTAATTCTTTAGCTAAATCAGTTGATTTAATCCATGCTAATTTACCGTTAGATAATTTACCATAGTACCAAGTTTGTCCATTAATGACTTGTTCTTTAACAACTGCGAATGGTTGTTCATTAAATGCTTTTAATGAGTATTTAGCTGTATCAGAATTTGGTGTTACATAGTAATAACCATTACCATTTTTAATTACATAAGTGTAGTTATAATCTTTGGCAGCTGATGTAGTTGGTTTAACAGCAGTTGGTGCAGTTAAATCTTTTGCATTTACCCAACCAGTGCGGTTATTAATAGTACCGTATAAATAAACATCTTTGCCTACAGATACTTGTTTCGTTGCATTAAATGTACCTTGAGCAATGTTATTGCCTGTTAAAATGACTTGGTTTTTAGTACCCCAAGGAACCATTGATAAGCCGTTATTTGATTTATTAACAGTATATTTTTGAGTTGTTTTAACTTCTTTGCCTAAGTTTTGAACATTTAAGTCTTTAACATTGAACCAACCTAATGGAATATTATGACTTGTATTGTTTAATAATACATATGTTTCATTACCATGTGCACGTTCTTTTGTTACATAGAATGTACGATCCGCATATTTTGCGCCGTTTTTCGCTGTTTTTTCATAAACAGAAGCACGAATACCAGTGTTGTTTGGTTTAACTTGAGCAATTTTGCTAACTGTTTGAGTCGTTTGAGGTTTAGTAACAGCATAAGCTTTTACAGCTGTTTTTGGTTGTGCTACTGCTTTTTTTGGTGCAGCAGGTACAGCTAAATATGCTTTACTTACCCAACCGGATTTACCATTTACAGTTCCATATAAATAGATAGATTTATCAATTTGTTGTTGCTTAGTCGCTTTAAAAGTTTGGTTACCTGTACCAGATACCGCACCAGCTTCTTGTTTATAAGTACCCCAAGGTACTGAATATAATTTAGTGCCTGGTTTTACTGTATATGTTTGCATTACATTTACAGGTGATTTTGCATTGTTATAAATAACGTCACCTTGTTTAACCCAACCAATTAAAGTTGGACTATTGTAATCTTTAACTAAGTAGAATTTGTTTCCACCTAGACTTGCTTCTTTTGTTACAGCAAATGTTTTTTGAACTTCTTTCGTTGGCTTACCAGTTTTGTCATAAACTGTAGTGAATAAGCCATTGTTTTTAGCATTAATTTGAGCAACACCGTTTAATGATGAAACTGTTAATTTATTGTTTGTTGTAGGTGTTGATGGCTTAGGTGTTGGTGTAGGCGTAGGTTTAGCAGTATCAACTAAATATGCTTTACTTACCCAACCAGATTTACCATTCACAGAGCCATATAAATAAATTGATTTATCAATTTGTTGTTGCTTTGAAGCCTTAAATGTTTGGTTTCCAGAGCCAGACACGCTACCAGCAACTTGCTTAGATGTACCCCAAGGTACTGTATAAAGTTTCGTACCAGGTTTGATTGAATATGATTGATTTACATTTACAGGTGATTTAGCTGTGTTGTAAACCACATCGTCTTCTTTAACCCAACCAAATTTATTACCAGAATTGTAATCTTGAACAAGATAGAATTTTTGATTACCTAATGTAGCTGTTTTAGATACAGCAAATGTTTTTTGAACTTCATTAGTTGCTTTACCAGTTTTGTCGTAAACAGTAGTATATAAGCCACTATTTGTCGGTTTAATTTGAGCGACACCATTATTAGCAGCAACTGTTAATTTACCAGTTGATGGTGTTGATGGTTTCGACGGTGTTGATGGTTTCGATGGTGTAGTAGGGGTAGTTGTAGATTGCGTACCCCATGGCGCCACTTTACCCATTTTTATTAAATATTTTTCATTAATTAAGTCATATAATTGATCATAACTATAATTATGACTTCTTAAATATCCATGTGGATCGGCATGGTCCGTACCACCTAAATATTTACTTACAGCGTAGTGAGTCCATACTGTACCATTTCCATCATATTCAGCACTATCAGGTTTCAAACCATAATATTGCAATTGTGTAGCTGCATAGTCAGCATAGTTATTCATTGAACGTGCAAATGAAGCATAATCGTGTGTATGAACGATTTCAACATTGATGAATCTAGGGTTACCGACTGCACCGACACCCCAAGATAAGTAATCCGTTGGTGCTGTTTCGATTATACGATCCCCATCAACAAATGCATGTACGAATGCGTTTTGATAGTTGTTTTTCATATAACTAATTTCACCATTTATCGTCGAACGATCATTAGCTGTATCATGAACTACGATACCTTCAGGACGCCCAACACCGTTACGGTATGCGTATTTAGGGAAGTAAGATGTATAATCTTCTTCAATCTTAGGTGCTTTTAAGTTATTTTTACGAATGTAATCGTTAATTGAAGAGTTTACTTGTGGTTTATATTTTGGCAAACTCGTTTTTGGTGTTGCAGCAACTGATCTTGGTTGTGCTGAAGCGCTAAAAGTAGTTACTTTAGGTGTCGCTTCAGTTTTAGCTTTAGGTGCTGTTGTAGTTGCAGCTTTAGGTGCTGCGGCTTTATATTGCGTTTCAAGAGCTGCAGGTTTAGCAGCTGATTTAATTAATTCTGGATTAATTTGATTTTCTGAATTATCATCTTCATCATCAACTAAACTATAACCAGCATTTGTAACATTAGTGTTAGTTTTAGGTGCTGTAGTGCTTGTTGACTTTGCAACAGGCTGCGTATTATTTGTAGTCGCTGATTGATTAGCACGAGTGTCACCATTTACTTGTGCAGTATCAACTTTTTGACTTACTTGAGCATTGCCTGTTTTGTTATTTGCTGTTTTTGGTTGGACAATAGCAGGGTCTTGATATACTTGAGTGCCAGAAATGTTTTGCGTTGGATTTTTTACCTCAGCCTTTGCTTGTTCAGTAGTTGCTTTAACTTTATTACTATCTAAAACGTTTTTATTAGTAGTTTGATCTTGTGTCGTCTCAGCTGCTTGAACTTGATGTGCAGTGACTGCTGAACCTACAAGCGTTAATGCAACCATTGATGGTAGTTTGTAATTGAATTTTTTCGCCATTCTATTTATTACTCCTAACATTTATTAATTATTACTAACATTATAGTACCTGTTTTATATACCTGTGCGTATTTAACCAATTTGTAATATACTCTTAATTTACATTTTCACTGTAAAAAAATGAAAAAAATTTTGAATCTCAATGGTGACGTGACAAATCAAATAGAATTGATGTCAATTTAAGAATTGGTTTATTACAAATGTTTCTAAAATAGATACAACTTTTTTTAATTAAGCGAGGTTAACTTTTTTGTCATTTCAATATGCTCGATGCCTTCCTCAAGAAATATATTACCTCTCATTTTAAAGTTTAAACTTTCATAAAATGGGATAGCATGACATTGGGCATTCATAATAGCTACGTAAAAACCTTCATCTTTAGCTAATGATTCTACAGCTTGCATAAGCATTCTACCCATTCCTTGTCCACGATGTGATTTTGTCACAGCCACTCGTTCTATTTTGACAGTTGTTTCATTAATAGGGCGTATACGAGCTGTGGCAACTGGCTGTCCATTATCATATCCAATGAGGTGAATAGATTCAGATTCATATTCATCAATTTCACTTTCCTCTGGGACGCCTTGTTCTTCTACAAACACTTTCTTTCTTATATAGAAGCAATCTTCTAACATCTTTTGATTGTTTACTTTTGAAAACATAAAATTCCTCCATATCCTAACAAAATCATTTACATTTAATTTACTAATAATAACATAGAATAACGATTGTTATTTTCCACAAAAATAATTAGACATAAAAAAGCTATAAAGATGATTCATATGAATCATCTTTATAGCTAATTAATTATTAATGTTATAGTGCTTCTTTTCTAATAATTGCTGTATATTGCCAAAAGATTCGCATTTGAGCAATATTCCAATTATTCATTCCCATTGTAAACCCAGAAGGTTTAAATATATTCACATCTGTCACTTCTAAAGCTGCTGCGACTAAATATTGTAATGGAATACTAAGTGATTTCATTGTTTCGGTAATGCCATTTTCATCATATACCCATGAAAATGGTAACTCTGATTCGAAAACATCTACACTATTGAAAATTTCAGGTAGGGCTAAAATATAACATGCACCATCTACAATAGGATTCTCGATACTATTTTTGTAATAAATTAGGAGTGCTTCATAGTTTTCTCGATGCTCATGATTGACGTAAAAAAATTCACTTCTAAAATGAGCCATATCTTGGCTATGAATAATTTGTTGTTCTAACATATTAAACATCCCATTTATATTTGCAATCTTTTCGTATGTTTTTCTACTCATGTATGATGCTCCTTTCATAAATAGTAAATGTTAATCGTCATATAATATTAGTTTACAACACCATTTTGGTTATTTGAAGCTTGTGGCGTTTGTTGAATATTACCTTGATCTTGGTTAGTGTTTTGACCCGTAGTAGGTTGTTGCTGATTATTGACACCATTGTTGTTATTACTATTATTACTGTCGTCAGTATTATTCGAAGATTTATCTTTATCTGTCGTATCATTTTGTTCTTTTCTCAATAAACTACTATCTAAAGGCGTTAATGGTATTAATGAACCATAATGGTTGATAACACGTTGATCTAAGAAATCATTTTTATCATTGATAGGTGATAATTCTAAATCATTACGAAGTAAGTTAGCATATTTTTGAATGCTTTCAACGCTTGGATGATAATAGTAAATACCATTTAACATATCATCTTTACCTTTTAGTTGTGCAGTTTTAATTTCAACATCATTTGTTAAGTACATTTTAGCTAAAGCTTTAATTTCAGAGTTAGTTAAATTATGCTTAGCATTTTTGCCTACAATTTGAATCACATTATCAAGTTTATCAATAGAATCAACTTCCTGTGCTTTTTGGAATAAAATCTTAATTAATTCCATTTGACGTTGTCCACGTTTCAAATCTGAATCATGATGTCTAGTTCTAGCAACTGCTAAAGCCTCATCACCATTTAATTTTTGGTACCCTTTTTTAATTTTAATCTTACCAGTATCATCTGTGTTAGGTTCATTTAAGTCGTATGGCACATCATAGTATATGCCACCAAGCTCATTTACAGCCTCGACAAATGCTTTCATATTGACTCTCACATAATAATCAACAGGTACATTCATGGTAGCTTCTACCGAATCCATTGCGGCAATTGGACCACCATATGCATGTGCATGGGTAATCTTATCGTAATAGCCAACTTTAGGAATGTAGCTGATAGTATCACGTGGAATACTAAGCATTCTAATTTGATGTTTTGATTGATTAAAAGTAGTTAAAATCATAGCGTCTGATCTAGAGTGTTCAGCATCCTGTCCTTTTTTTCTTCTTCCATCGTTATCATCGATACCTAAGAAAAGAATAGAGATAGGTTGTTCTTCGGGATTGACTTTATTATCTCTTAAATTGGATTGACGATTAGCATTTTTGCTGTCTTGAGAAGATTCGAATGCATCTTGGGACGTTTTAAAAAGTAACGTAGCGAAGACTATTGGAACAACAATGAGAACCAATGCTAGAAGGATCAAAAAGTATTTTACAAATTTATTCATGATTGATGCTCCTATATTAAATTTTTGTTAAATCATAATCATAATTTTAAAATATAATTAGTTGAACGATATTTATACAACTTCATTACTAATACATTATAGCCTTAAATTGTAGTACTTTATAGTAAAAAATACAAATGTTATGTCAAAGTTCCTTGTAATTTGAATGTTTTGTTAAAATCAAAAAGCATTTTTAAAAATATAATGCGACTTTAGTATGATGTCTTAAAAAATTTAAAGGCGTAATATAAATTCGAGTGATTTATACAAAGTGATAAGGTATAATTAATTTTGTTGTATAGATAACATATTAGAAAAACTTATTACTATGTAGCGTAAAGCATAAATGAATGATAAATTAATTTTTGTAAGTTGTATTATTAGGAACCTAGGTTCAAAGTTTTAACTATTTAAATATATAATGAATACATTGTGAGGCTATTATCAAATGAAATTTAATAAAGTGAAATTGGTTATACATGCATGCGTGCTTTTATTTATCATTATTTCTATAGCGTTAATTTTTCATCGATTACAGACGAAGACACATTCTATAGAACCAATACATAAGGAAACAAAATTATCAGACAATGAAAAATATTTAGTAGATCGTAATAAGGAAAAGGTTGCGCCATCGAAATTAAAGGAAGTATACAATAGTAAAGATCCTAAATATAAGAAAATTGACAAGTATTTACAAAGTTCATTATTTAACGGTTCAGTAGCTATATATGAAAATGGCAAATTGAAAATGAGTAAAGGTTATGGATATCAAGATTTTGAAAAAGGTATTAAAAACACACCGAATACGATGTTTTTAATAGGTTCAGCTCAAAAATTTTCAACAGGGTTACTGTTAAAACAGTTAGAAGAAGAACATAAAATAAATATCAATGATCCAGTAAGCAAATATATTCCATGGTTTAAAACATCTAAGCCCATTCCTTTAAAAGACTTGATGCTGCATCAAAGTGGATTATATAAATATAAATCTTCAAAAGACTATAAGAACTTAGATCAAGCAGTGAGAGCAATTCAAAAACGTGGCATTGATCCTAAGAAATACAAAAAGCATATGTATAATGATGGGAATTATTTAGTGCTAGCTAAAGTTATCGAAGAAGTTACCGGCAAATCATATGCCGAGAATTACTATACAAAAATAGGGGATCCATTAAAACTTCAGCACACAGCATTTTATGATGAACAACCTTTTAAAAAATATCTAGCTAAAGGTTATGCTTATAATAGTACAGGACTTTCATTCTTAAGACCTAATATTTTGGACCAATACTATGGTGCAGGTAATTTATATATGACACCAACAGATATGGGTAAATTAATTACTCAAATACAACAATATAAATTATTCAGTCCTAAAATAACCAATCCATTATTACATGAGTTTGGTACGAAACAGTATCCAGATGAATATCGATATGGATTCTATGCTAAGCCAACATTGAATAGACTTAACGGGGGATTCTTTGGACAAGTCTTTACTGTTTACTATAATGATAAGTATGTAGTTGTACTTGCATTAAATGTAAAAGGAAACAATGAAGTTCGAATCAAACATATTTATAATGATATTTTAAAACAAAATAAACCTTACAATACGAAGGGTGTTATTGTTCAATAATTAATATAGAAGATATAACATGTATATGGCATTAAGGCATCGACCTTATCTGACCAGTATACGAGTTATATCTTCTTTTTTATAGTGGTAAAAAGTTTAAAGTATAAGGTTGAAGAAGGATGAGTTTAAAAATATGTGTTAACTGATAAAAGGGGAAAACATTTGATGAGTTGGCATCAGACTAAAATGAATGAAGGCGAATACGTTGGTCCATGCGTGGTCTGAAAGTTTTCTAAATCTAACTGGAAATGATAATTTAATAATGTACACTTTTGATTGTTTAAACATGTACAATTTTTAAAAACCTAGGGATAATTTTATTGAGGTGAACAACATTGAAATTATCTTTAGACATAAATATGGATTTTGAAGTTACTATATTTATTAGTTGTGGTTGTTAATGTATTAATTGAATTGATTATAATGATTGTCTTATAAGATATAGAAGGGGACTTAACCATTTAAAAATTGAAGGATAATAAAAACCAGCTAACAAAAGTGTTAGCTGGTTAAACTTTACATTATTAAAATGTTGTTTATAAGTGTGAAGAGTGACCGCCTTGCATAACCCAATATGTTCCGACAACGAAACAAAGTGTAATTACAAGAGCAAAGATAACTTTGAATGTTTGTAAACGTCCATCTTTACCTTCAGTTAAATGCATGAACATTAATAATTGAAGTCCTGCTTGGACGAATGCAAAGCCAAAGATAATTGTCAACTTCGCGTGGAATGTTAATGACGTGTATAGTGTTACGTAAACTGCTAAAAGCGTTAATACGATAGATGCGATAAATCCTACAGTATGTTTCATTATTGTACTCATCCGCTATACACCATCCCTATCATATATACGGCAGTAAAGATGAAAACCCAAACAACATCTAAGAAGTGCCAGTATAAACTTACTATAAATAATTTTGGCGCATTATATTTGTCTAATCCGCGTCGTTGGATTTGGATTAATAAACAAATGGCCCAAACGATACCTAGCGATACGTGACAACCATGCGTTCCTAATAGGATAAAGAAACTAGACCAGTAAGAACCAATTGTTGGGTTAACGCCTTCTGATGCATAGTGTGCGAATTCATAAATTTCGAATCCAACAAAGACTAAACCTAAAAGTAACGTAATGATCATCCAAAACATCATTAACTTTTGTTTTTCTTGGCGCATGTAGTAAATAGCAATACCACATGTGTAAGAACTGAATAATAATGCAAACGTCATTATTAAAACAAGAGGCAATTCAAATAACTCAGTAGTCATTTTACCTGCATAATCGCCACCATGTTGCAAAGTTAATAGTGTCGCAAATAGGGTACCGAATAACGCAAATTCGGCTGTAATGAAAATCCAAAAGCCAAGCTTATTTAATTCGCCTTCATGTGTGCGTGAATCAATAGTGTTTGTATCATGACTCATGACTTACAGCCTCCCTTTCTTTAATACGCGCTTCTCTTAATCTAGCTTCAGTTTCAGCAACTTCAGCAGCAGGGATATGATATCCGTGATCGATTTGGAAACTGCGATAAATCATAGTACCAAAAATACCGAATAAACAAATTAATGCTGGAATTACAGTTTCGAAAATTAAGAAGAAACCGCCGATAGTCATAAAGATACCAATCCAGAATCCAACAGGAGTATTGTTTGGCATATGAATGTCTTTGTAATTATGGTTGTCTAAGTAATGACGACCATGTTCTTTCATATCAACAAATGTGTCGTAGTCATTCCAATCTGGTGTAATGGCAAAGTTGTATTTAGGTGGAATTGCTGATGCAGTAGTCCACTCTAGAGTACGACCAAGGCCATCCCAGTTATCTCCAGTTGCTTCACGTGGAGATTTGAAGTGACTGTATACGATACTAACAACAAGGAATAAGAATCCGATTGCCATTAATAATGCACCGATAGTTGAAATTAAGTTTAATAAGAACCAACCATCTGATGGCATATAAGTGTATAAACGACGTGGCATACCATCTAATCCAAGAATGAATTGTGGTAAGAAACAAACGTTAAATCCGATCATGAAGAACCAGAAGCACCATTTGTTTAATGTTTCGTTTAATTTGTAACCCATCATCTTTGGATACCAGAAGATTAAACCAGCTAAGCAGGCAAATACAACACCAGTAACCAATGTATAGTGGAAGTGAGCTACTAAGAAGTACGTATTGTGATATTGATAGTCAGCAGATGCCATTGCTAACATTACACCCGTAACACCACCTAAAAGGAAGTTAGGGATAAATGCTAATGAGAATAACATTGGTGACTCAAATGTAATACGTCCTTTATATAATGTTAATAACCAGTTAAACAATTTCACACCAGTTGGAATACCAATCAGCATTGTTGAAATTGAGAAGAATGAGTTGATTAATGCACCATTACCCATTGTGAAGAAATGGTGAACCCAAACTAAGAAACTAAGGAACGCGATACCGGCAGTTGCCCATACCATACTTTGATGTCCGAATAAACGCTTACGAGCGAATGTCGGGATAATTTCTGAGTAAATACCAAATGCTGGAAGGATAACGATATAAACTTCAGGGTGCCCCCATACCCAGAAGAAGTTAGCCCAAAGCATTGGCATACCGCCATGTGCAACTGTGAAGAATGCTGTGTCAAATATTCTATCAGTTGTCATTAATGCTAACGCTACTGTTAAAGGAGGGAAAGCAAGAATAACAATTAATGTAGTAATAAATGTTGTTACTGTAAACATTGGCATTTGCATAAACTTCATAGTTGGTGTTTTACATCTTAAAATTGTTACAAAGAAGTTGATACCTGTAGCTAAGGTGCCAAGCCCTGAAATTTGTATAGCTATTAAGTAATAGTTAACACCCGGACCAGGACTGAATTCACCTGCTAGTGGCGCATAGTTTGTCCAACCAGCTGCTGGTGAACCACCAATAATAAATGACAGGTTGAATAAAATCATACCTGCAAAGAATAGCCAGAAACTTACGTTGTTTAATACTGGGAATGCAACATCACGTGCTCCAATTTGTAATGGAACAACGATATTCCATAAACCAAAGATAAATGGCATTGCCATGAAGATAATCATGATTACACCATGTGTACTAAAAATTTCGTTATAGTGGTTAGATTCTAAAAATTTGTTATCAGGTACTGTTAATTGCGCACGAATAAGTAACGCATCAATACCACCACGGACGAACATTAATACGGCACAGATTAAATACATAATACCGATTTTCTTATGGTCTACAGATGTGAACCATTCTTTGTAAAGATATTTCCATAATTTAAAGTAAGTAATTACTGCGATTAAACCAATAACTAAGAATGGGGCACCAATTTGTGCCATTGTAATCATCCAGTTACCTTTAACTAGTAATTGATCCCATGGAAAATTCATTAATGTCCACCTCCATGATCATCATTGTCTTGATCTTGCGCATCTTTTGAAATTTTCTTCATTTCTTTCGCATTTTTCGATTCATCTTTCTTGAACTCATTGTTATATGGTTCGTCATTTCCAAGAATCATCAATTTCATACCATGTCGTTTATAGTTCGCATTTGTAATTTGAGCTTTACGAGCAGGTATTAATGGTTTGTCTGATACATCTTTAAACATATTTTCTTCACTAGTGAAGTTTGGATCTTTCAATTCGAAATTGAAACGTTTATATGCATAGAAGATGTATTCTGGATCGGCTGCTGGATCAACAAACGCCATATGTGTACCATTAAATTCTAAAGCTTTATTAGGTGTGCTTGGTAATAATTGTTTATCAAATGTATCTTGATCTAACGTTTTCTTACCTTTAACTTCTTTCACCCATTTGTCGTAGTCTTTTTGACTAACGGCATTTACTTTAAATGTTTGACGTGAGAATCCTTCACCATTGAAGTTAGAGTTACGACCTCTGAACGTACCAGTTTGAGATGCTTCTAACGTCCAATTCATTGTCATGCCAGTCATGGCATATTTTTGACCACCTAATTGTGGAATCCAGAAACTTGTCATTGTATCCATAGCTTGAAGCTTAAATACAACAGGACGATCTTTAGGGATTGTTAATGTATTAACAGTCTCTATATGTTCATCTGGATAAGCAAAGAACCATTTGTATCCTGCACTTACTGCATATACAACCATTGGATCTTTCTCACTCTTCGGTGGTTTTTCGTAATCGTACAAAGTTTTAACTGTAGGAATAGCTAAAGCAGCAACAATTATGATAGGTATTACAAACCATATTGTTTCAATGATGGCATTATGGTGCATCTTACCAGATTCGGCATTCTTATTATAACTATACTTGTAAATAAAAATGGCGAACATGCCAAGTACAACGAAACAAATAACAAGCATGAAGACGATTGAATAAAGAATCAAGAACTTCTGACTACTTGCTACTGGCCCTTTTGCGTTGAAAATTTCTATATTTGAACAACCACTAAGTAAAATTAGTGTGCCAAATAATAGAAGCAAAGACTTAAATTTTGACACTTTTTTGACCTCCTAATACTACAAATGTAGGGCTTAACATTAATTTTAAGTTATTACACAATATTTACAAGGGCTTATAGGAAAAAAATTAATAAAATTGTATCAAAAATGTTGATAAATCAAGGTGTGACGTGGGTTCACACATTTGTTAAAATTATGTGTACATTTTGTGACTAATAGCGTTTTTGAAAAAATTGCTTCATATTTAAAAGGGAAGTTGAGAATAGCTTTCAATTAAAGGTTAATTGAATGAAAATAAAAAAAGTTTGAAATTGTCTAATAAATTGAAAATGATGGCTATTTCATTGAAAGGAAGCGCAAACATTTTAATAAGGAATTTGCCAAAAGTAATTTAACGTTAAACAATGAAAAGTGGAAATTTGTTTGTTCAAAATCAAAACATTCTTTTTAAAAAGAGCAGTTAAGTTTTAATAATTTGATAGGTAGTCCTTTGGTATACAGAAAAAATACAATATTTGGGTTAAAGTTGCATATGAAGTTGGAATAACAAATAAAATGGTAGCAAAACATGTTCGTTTGCTACCATTTTATTTGCAGTATAGTGATGAGGGCTATTTAACCTCAATATACCTAGTGGAAATTTTAATTGCACCATCTGAATCAGTGACATGATATTTAATTTGATATTTACCAGATTTAGATGTATCAATTTGGCCATCGACTTTAATTTTATCGGTTAAATCTCCATCTTCTTTATCAAATGCACTTATGCCGTTTAGAAGGTTATAATCTTGACCTTTCTTAATAACGATATCATTAGCGCCTTTAATTTGTGGTGTAGTATTCGTCGTTGCATCTGCATTTAAATTTGGTGTTACTAGTGTAGCAGAAACACCGAGGGCTGATAATGACTGTAATAGTTTATTCATAATGTAACCTCCGAATGATAAGTCATTTCTGAGTTAGCTTTACTATACCTTAATTTATATTATTTACACATCATACTATAGTCCTAATCTTACCCTATAAAGAATGAAATTTAAATATAAATTTATAAATAATGAGGAAATAATTATTATTTTGAAAATCTGCCACAATTGTAAAATTAATAATTCCGGGATAATTTGAAATCAAATATAACTTTATTCGACAGTTTGAACTTAAATTATTGTGTATCAAAACAATAAGAAAAGGGAGGCGAAAATGATGAAGAACTACTAATGATTAATTATGTAGTAGTACTTTATCATAGTCACAGCTTCTGTGTTGGGGCCTCGCCGACTTGCATTGTCTGTAAAAATTGGGAATCCAATTTCTCTTTGTTGGGGCCACCACCCCAACTCGCATTGCCTGTAGAATTTCTTTTCGAAATTCTCTGTGTTGGGGCCCCTGACTAGAATTGAAAAAAGCTTGTTACAAGCGGATTTTCGTTCAATTAACTACTGTCTATATAAAATTGTAGAGCCTAGAACAATGTGAAATGAAATGCTCCCTTCAAAGCCTTCATTTTTTCAATGTCTACTTTGAAGGGAGCATTTGATTGATTAATGTCCCAGATTCTTCTTATTCATTGCAATTGCGAGATAATATTTAATGTGGATTAAAAGAGTTCATTAAAACTCAGATATTAATTCTCAGTACATAACTAATGTGAATTTACGAATCAACACCTCGACGCATTTTTTCTGCAAGCAAGGTATTATTTAATACCATTGTAATTGTTAATGGACCAACGCCACCAGGAACAGGTGTAATAGCTCCAGCAATTTCTTTAACCGCATCATAATCAACGTCACCTTTTAATTTGCCATTTTCATCTGGCGTATTGCCAACATCGATAATTACTGCTCCTTCTTTGACAACATCTTTTGTTACTAAACCAGGCTTACCAACTGCACTGACTATGACATCAGCATCTTTTAAATATGATGCCATATCCTTTGAACGAGAATGTAAGATTGTTACTGATGCATTTTTTTGAAGTAGTAACTTAGAAACTGGTTGACCGACAATATGACTTCGTCCAATTACTACTGCATTTTTACCTTCTAAATCAATATCAGCATGTTTTAATATTTCCATGATGCCGAGCGGTGTGCAAGGTACAAAAGTTTGTTCATCGATATATAATTTCCCTATATTTATTGGATGAAAACCGTCCACATCTTTATCAGGATTGATTGCTTCTAATATTTTCTGTTCGCTAACTTGTTTTGGTAATGGTACTTGTACCAAAATACCACTTACAGAATCATCATTATTTAGTCTATTTAGTTCGTTTAATACTTCTTCTTCAGTAGCTGTTTCTTCCAAATGTACGATTTCTGAAATCATACCAATTTTTTCAGCTGCTTTCTTTTTTGATCTAACATAACTTTGACTAGCGCCATCATTACCAACTAATATAACGGATAATTTAGGTGTAAAACCCTTTTCTTTTAGCGCTTCAACTTGACTTTGTAACCCCTGTCTGTAGTCTTTGGCAATTTGTTTACCATCTAAAATTTTAGCAACCATAAAAACTTCTCCTCCTATTGTCAATATCCTAACTTTGTTAGTTCATAAAACTAATTTACATAGCAAAAGACGTAAATTCAAACAAAAAATCAAAATAAAGTTCGATTTTTGATTGAAAAAGCAGAAATTGCTTGTTATGCTATATCTATAATATACAACTAAAGTAATTCACAATTCAAACTTTTGAAAGGGTGTACAAAGTGAAAGTAGCAGTCATTATGGGCAGTTCTTCCGATTGGAAAATTATGCAAGAGAGTTGTAACATGTTGGATTATTTTGAAATTCCGTACGAAAAACAAGTAGTATCCGCACATCGTACGCCAAAAATGATGGTTCAATTTGCTTCTGAAGCGAGAAAAAGAGGTATAGACATTATCATTGCAGGCGCTGGCGGTGCGGCACATTTACCAGGTATGGTTGCATCATTAACGACGCTACCAGTTATTGGAGTGCCGATTGAAACAAAAAGTTTAAAGGGTATAGATTCTTTATTATCAATTGTTCAAATGCCAGGAGGTATTCCGGTTGCAACGACTGCAATTGGTGCAGCAGGTGCTAAAAACGCAGGTATACTTGCAGCAAGAATGTTAAGTATTCAAAATTCTTCTTTAGTTGAAAAACTAAATCAGTATGAATCTTCGTTAATTCAAAAAGTGGAGGACATGCAAAATGAACTTCAATAAATTAAAGTTTGGTGCGACTATTGGCATTATTGGTGGTGGTCAGCTTGGAAAGATGATGGCACAATCAGCTCAAAAAATGGGTTATAAAGTGGCTGTATTGGATCCTGCTGAAGATTGTCCATGTAGATACGTTGCACACGAATTTATACAAGCCAAGTATGACGATGAAAAGGCACTCAATCAATTAGGACAAAAATGTGATGTGATTACTTATGAATTTGAAAACATTTCAGCCCAACAATTAAAACTATTATGTGAAAAGTACAATATTCCGCAAGGTTACCAAGCTATACAGTTATTACAAGACCGCTTAACTGAAAAAGAAACATTAAAAAATGCTGGTACCAAGGTTGTCCCATTCATTTCAGTAAAAGAATCTACAGATATTGACAAAGCAATTGAAACATTAGGATATCCTTTTATTGTAAAAACTAGATTTGGTGGTTACGATGGCAAAGGTCAAGTTTTAATTAACAACGAAAAAGACTTACAAGAAGGTTTTAAATTAATTGAAACTAGTGAATGCGTAGCTGAAAAATATTTGAATATCAAGAAAGAAGTATCACTTACTGTTACAAGAGGAAATAACAATCAAATCACTTATTTCCCATTACAAGAAAATGAGCATAGAAATCAAATACTTTTCAAAACAATTGTTCCAGCGAGAATAGATAAAACAGCTGAGGCGAAAGAGCAAGTTAATAAAATTATCCAATCGATTCATTTCATTGGAACATTTACAGTTGAATTTTTTATAGATACTAACAACCAATTGTATGTGAACGAGATTGCACCAAGGCCTCACAATTCCGGACATTATTCAATTGAAGCATGTGATTATTCACAATTTGATACTCATATTTTAGCAGTTACCGGACAATCATTACCAAATTCAATTGAATTATTAAAGCCTGCAGTCATGATGAACTTACTAGGTAAAGACTTAGATTTATTGGAAAATGAATTTAATGAACATCCAGAGTGGCACTTACATATTTATGGTAAGTCTGAGCGTAAAGATAGCAGAAAAATGGGGCATATGACTGTACTAACGAATGATGTAAACCAAACTGAACAAGATATGTACGCTAAATTTGAGGGGAGTAATTAAAGCATGACATTATTATATGAAGGAAAAGCGAAGCGCATTTTCTCAACAAATCAAGAAAATGAATTAAGAGTTGAATATAAAGATGAAGTTACTGCTGGAAACGGGGCTAAGAAAGACACGATGGCAGGTAAGGGGCGATTAAATAATCAAATTACTTCTATTATATTTAAATATTTACAAGAAAATGGAATAGAAAGTCACTTTATTAAGCAATTATCTGAAACAGAACAATTAGTTAAGCCTGTGAAAATAATTCCATTAGAAGTAGTTGTTCGTAATATTGCTAGTGGATCTATTACAAAGCGTTTAGGTATTGAAAATGGTGAAGTTTTTAGAGAACCACTTGTGGAATTTTTCTATAAAAATGATGCATTAAATGATCCGTTGATTACAGATGATCACATCAAATTACTGAATATTGCGACAGATAAAGATATTGAAACATTAAAAACGAAAGCGCTAGAAATTAATCAAGTATTAAAAAAATTAATGGATGCTATGAATTTAAAATTAGTAGATTTTAAAATCGAATTTGGAAAGACTGAGACTGGTCAAATTTTGTTAGCGGATGAAATATCTCCAGATACATGTCGAATTTGGGATAAAGCTACCAATGCAAACTTTGATAAAGATGTATATAGAAATAACACTGGATCACTGATTGAAACATATCAAATATTTTTAAACAAATTGGAGGATTTAAAATAATGAAAACAATTGAACTACATATCACATTACAACCACAAGTATTAGATACGCAAGGACAAACGCTTACTCGAGCTGTACATGACTTAGGTTATGCACAAGTGAATGATATTCGTGTAGGAAAAGTATTATATATGACAGTGGATGAGGTTAGTGATGAAAAGGTACACAACATTATTACAACTCTAAGTGAAAAATTGTTTGCAAATACAGTGATTGAAGAATATAGCTATAAAGTGTTAGATGATGAAAAGGAGAATGCATAAAATGAAATTTGCGGTTCTTGTTTTTCCAGGTTCAAATTGTGATAGAGACATGTTTAATGCTGCTATTAAAAGTGGTGTTGAAGCGGAATATGTAGATTATAGAGAAACATCACTAAGTGGATTTGATGGCGTACTTATTCCTGGTGGATTTTCATTCGGGGATTACTTAAGATCTGGGGCAATGGCTAGTGTAGCGCCGATTATTTCTGAAGTTAAACGTCTTGCAGCTGAAGGTAAGCCAGTATTAGGTGTTTGTAATGGATTTCAAATTTTAACTGAAATAGGTTTATTACCTGGTGCATTATTGCATAACGATTCACATTTATTTATTAGTAGAAATGAAGAGTTAAAAATAGTGAATAATCAAACGGCATTTACAAATCTTTATGAACAAGGTGAAAAAGTTATATATCCTGTAGCTCACGGTGAAGGTCATTATTATTGTACTGATGAAATATATCAACAATTAAAAGCTAACAATCAAATTATTCTGAAATATATGAATAATCCGAACGGTTCATATGATGATATTGCAGGAATTGTTAACGAAAAAGGCAATGTATGTGGCATGATGCCACATCCTGAAAGAGCTTTAGAAACGTTGTTAGGTACTGATAGTGGTGTGAAATTATTTGAAGCGATGGTAAAAAGTTGGAGGGAACAACATGTCTAAATTTATCGAACCAAGCGTTGAAGAAATTAAACTTGAAAAAGTATATCAAGATATGGGATTAAGTGATCAAGAATATGAAAAAGTTTGCGATATTTTAGGCAGACAACCTAACTTTACAGAAACAGGTATCTTTTCTGTTATGTGGAGTGAACATTGCTCTTATAAACATTCTAAACCGTTTTTAAAGCAATTTCCTACGTCAGGTGAGCATGTGCTTATGGGGCCAGGTGAAGGTGCAGGGGTAGTCGATATAGGTGATAATCAAGCCGTAGTATTTAAAGTAGAGTCTCACAATCATCCATCAGCAATTGAACCATATCAAGGGGCTGCTACAGGCGTTGGCGGAATCATTCGTGACATTGTCTCTATTGGGGCTAGACCTATTAATTTGTTAAACAGTCTTAGATTTGGAGAATTAGATAATAAACAAAACCAAAGATTACTTAAAGGGGTTGTAAAGGGTATCGGAGGTTATGGTAACTGCATTGGTATTCCAACAACTGCCGGTGAAATCGAATTTGATGAACGTTATGATGGCAATCCACTTGTTAATGCAATGTGTGTTGGTGTTATCAATCACGACATGATTCAAAAAGGCACAGCAAAAGGTGTAGGTAATTCGGTCATTTATGCTGGTTTGAAAACTGGTCGAGATGGTATTCATGGTGCTACTTTTGCATCTGAAGAATTGACGGAAGAAAGCGAAAGTAAACGACCTTCTGTACAAATCGGTGATCCATTTGTAGGTAAAAAATTAATGGAAGCAACACTTGAAGCAATTACATTTGATGAATTAGTTGGTATTCAAGATATGGGTGCTGCTGGTTTAACATCTTCATCATCTGAAATGGCGGCAAAAGGTGGTAGTGGTTTACATTTGAGATTAGAACAAGTGCCAACACGTGAGCCAGGTATTTCTCCTTATGAAATGATGCTTTCAGAAACTCAAGAACGTATGTTACTAGTTGTTGAAAAAGGTACTGAACAAAAATTCTTAGATTTATTTGATAAGCACGAATTAGATAGTGCTGTTATAGGTGAAGTTACAGATACAAATCGTTTTGTTTTAACATATGATGACGAAGTTTATGCTGACATTCCAGTTGAACCACTAGCTGATGAAGCACCTGTATATATTTTAGAAGGAGAAGAAAAAAATTATAATACTTCTAAAAATGATTATACACACATCGATGTTAAAGATACTTTCTTTAAATTACTTAAGCATCCGACTATAGCATCTAAACACTATTTATATGATCAATACGACCAACAAGTTGGTGCCAATACGATAATTAAGCCAGGACTTCAAGCATCGGTAGTACGTGTGGAAGGCACAAATAAGGCAATTGCTTCAACAATTGATGGTGAAGCGCGTTATGTATATAACAATCCATATGAAGGTGGAAAGGTGGTAGTAGCTGAAGCTTATCGAAATTTAATTGCCGTGGGTGCAACACCATTAGCAATGACAGATTGTTTAAATTATGGTTCTCCTGAAAAGAAAGAAATCTATCAACAGTTGATAGATTCAACGAAAGGTATGGCAGAAGCATGCGACATTCTTAAGACACCAGTAGTTTCTGGTAATGTATCTTTATATAACGAAACGAAAGGTACTTCTATTTTCCCAACACCAGTTGTTGGAATGGTAGGTTTGATTGAAAATGTAAATTATTTAAATGATTTTGAACCTCAAGTTGGAGATAAATTATATTTAATCGGTGATACTAAGGACGACTTTGGTGGTAGTCAACTTGAAAAGTTAATTTATGGCAAAGTTAATCATGAATTTGAGTCATTAGATTTGAGTTCAGAAGTTGAAAAAGGTGAATCAATCAAGACAGCTATTCGTGAAGGGGTATTATCACATGTTCAAACGGTTGGTAAAGGTGGCTTACTGATTACCTTAGCTAAACTAAGTGCGCATTACGGTTTAGGATTAAAGTCTTCAATAGATATAACAAACGCACAATTGTTTAGTGAGACGCAAGGCCGATATGTTGTTTCTGTTAAATCAGGTAAAACTTTAAATATTGATAATGCAATAGAAATTGGACTTTTAACAGATAGTGATAATTTCAAAGTAACAACACCATATACAGAGATTAGTGAAAATGTTTCAGATATTAAACAAATATGGGAAGGGGCAATTGCTCAATGTTTAACTACTCAGGATTAAACGAAGAATGTGGCGTGTTTGGTATTTGGAATCATCCTGAAGCAGCGCAACTAACATATATGGGACTTCATAGTTTGCAACATCGTGGTCAAGAAGGTGCAGGTATAGTTGTTTCTGATCAAAATGAATTAAAAGGCGAGCGAGGATTAGGCTTACTTACTGAAGCGATTAAAGATGACCAAATGGAACGATTAAAAGGATATCAACATGCAATTGGTCACGTCCGTTATGCTACTTCAGGTAATAAAGGTATTGAAAATATTCAACCGTTTCTGTATCACTTTTATGATATGAGTGTAGGTATTTGTCATAATGGTAACCTCATTAATGCTAAATCATTGCGTCAGAATTTAGAAAAACAAGGTGCTATCTTCCATTCGTCTTCTGATACTGAAGTCATTATGCATTTGATACGTCGAAGTAAAGCTCCTACTTTTGAGGAAGCGTTGAAAGAAAGTTTGCGAAAAGTTAAAGGCGGTTTTACATTTGCGATTTTAACTAAAGATGCGTTGTATGGCGCAGTAGATCCAAATGCTATCAGACCTCTTGTTGTAGGTAAAATGAAAGATGGTACATACATTCTTGCAAGTGAAACATGTGCAATAGATGTGTTAGGTGCAGAGTTTGTTCAAGATATTCATGCGGGTGAATATGTCGTGATTAACGATAAAGGTATTACAGTTAAATCTTATACACATCATACGACAACTGCAATTTCTGCGATGGAATATATTTATTTTGCGAGACCAGATTCAACGATTGCTGGCAAAAATGTTCATGCAGTGCGTAAAGCTTCTGGCAAAAAATTAGCCCAAGAAAGCCCTGTAAATGCTGATATGGTCATCGGTGTACCCAATTCATCGCTATCAGCTGCGAGTGGTTATGCTGCAGAAATAGGTTTGCCATATGAAATGGGACTAGTTAAAAATCAATATGTTGCAAGAACATTTATTCAACCAACTCAGGAATTACGTGAGCAAGGTGTGAGAGTGAAGTTATCTGCGGTAAAAGATATAGTAGATGGGAAAAATATCATTCTTGTTGATGATTCCATTGTTCGCGGTACGACAATTCGACGCATTGTGAAAATGTTAAAAGATTCTGGTGCAAATAAAGTGCATGTGCGTATAGCATCACCGGAATTTATGTTCCCAAGTTTTTATGGAATCGATGTTTCAACTACGGCAGAATTAATTTCTGCAAGCAAATCACCTGAAGAAATTAAAGATTATATTGGCGCTGATTCATTAGCATATCTATCTGTAGATGGGTTAATTGAATCAATTGGTTTAGATTATGACGCGCCATATAGTGGCTTATGTGTAGAAAGTTTCACTGGAGATTATCCTGCAGGGTTATATGATTATGAAGCAAATTATAAAGCACATTTAAGTCATCGACAAAAGCAATATATTTCTAAAAACAAACACTTTTTTGATAGCGAGGGAAATTTAAATGTCTAAAGCATATGAACAATCTGGTGTAAATATTCATGCTGGTTATGAAGCTGTAGAAAGAATGTCTAGTCATGTTAAACGTACGATGCGTAAAGAAGTTATCGGTGGTTTAGGTGGATTCGGTGCTACATTTGATTTATCACAATTAAATATGACAGCACCAGTTTTAGTTTCTGGAACAGACGGAGTAGGTACGAAATTAAAACTAGCTATCGACTATGGTAAACATGATTCGATAGGTATCGATGCAGTCGCAATGTGTGTTAATGATATTTTAACGACAGGTGCAGAACCATTATATTTTTTAGATTACATCGCTACAAACAAAGTTGTTCCTGAAGTTATTGAACAAATTGTTAAAGGTATTAGTGATGCATGCGTTGAAACGAATACTGCACTTATCGGTGGAGAGACTGCTGAAATGGGTGAAATGTATCACGAAGGCGAATATGATGTAGCCGGATTTGCAGTTGGAGCAGTTGAAAAGGATGACTATGTAGATGGTTCAGAAGTGGAAGAGGGACAAGTTGTTATAGGGCTTGCGTCAAGTGGCATTCATTCAAATGGATACAGTTTAGTGCGCAAATTAATTAATGAATCAGGCATTGATTTGGCATCAAACTTCGATAATCGTCCATTTATAGATGTCTTTTTAGAGCCAACTAAATTATATGTCAAACCTGTACTTGCTCTGAAAAAAGAAGTTTCTATTAAGGCAATGAATCATATTACTGGTGGAGGTTTTTATGAAAATATTCCACGTGCATTGCCAGCCGGATATGCTGCTAGAATTGATACTACATCATTTCCAACGCCAAAAATATTTGATTGGTTACAACAACAAGGCAATATAGACAAAAATGAAATGTATAACATTTTTAATATGGGTATTGGCTATACGGTTATCGTTGATGAAAAAGATGTATCACGCGCTTTGAAGATTTTAGCAGAACAAAATGTGGAAGCCTATCAAATTGGTCGTATTGTGAAAAATGAGTCAACTGCAATTGAATTGTTGGGGGTATAACAATGGTTAAAATTGCGATTTTTGCATCAGGTTCAGGAAGTAACTTTGAAAATATAGTTGAGCATGTTGAATCAGGAAAACTTGAAAATATTGAAGTTACGGCGCTATATACGGATCATCAAAATGCGTTTTGTATAGATAGAGCAAAAAAGCACGATATTCCTGTTTATATTAATGAACCAAAACAATTTGATTCAAAAGCAGCGTATGAACAACATTTAGTAACATTATTAAATGAAGATAAGGTAGAGTGGATTATTTTAGCTGGCTACATGCGTCTAATTGGTCCAGACTTATTAGCTTCATTTGAAGGTAAAATATTGAATATACATCCATCTCTATTGCCGAAATATAAGGGGATTGACGCAATAGGCCAAGCATATCATAGTGGCGATACTATTACTGGTTCGACAGTACATTATGTTGATAGTGGTATGGATACGGGAGAAATTATTGAACAGAGACAATGTGATATTAGACCGGACGATTCAAAAGAACAATTAGAAGAGAAAGTAAAAAAATTGGAATATGAGTTATATCCAAGTGTCATTGCTAAAATTGTAAAATAAGGAGTATGTATGTGATGAAGAAAGCTATTTTGAGCGTATCAAATAAAACAGGTATTGTAGAGTTTGCTAAAGCGTTAACGCAATTAAATTATGAATTATATTCAACAGGTGGTACTAAACGTATATTAGATGAAGCAAATGTACCAGTTCGTTCTGTTTCAGACTTAACACATTTTCCAGAAATAATGGATGGCCGTGTTAAAACATTACATCCGGCTGTTCATGGTGGCATTTTAGCTGATCGAAATAAACCGCAGCATTTAAATGAATTATCAGAACAACATATAGATTTAATTGATATGGTAGTAGTTAATTTATATCCATTCCAACAAACTGTTGCAAACCCTGATGTGACGATGGACGAAGCAATTGAAAATATTGATATTGGTGGTCCAACAATGTTACGTGCTGCAGCTAAAAACTATAAACATGTAACAACAATTGTACATCCTGCAGATTATCAAGAAGTATTGACGCGATTAAGAAACGATTCGTTAGATGAGTCATATAGACAATCATTAATGATCAAAGTTTTTGAGCATACTGCAGAATATGATGAAGCGATTGTACGTTTCTTTAAAGGGGATAAAGAAACTTTAAGATATGGAGAAAATCCGCAACAATCAGCGTATTTTGTGAGAACTTCGAATGCTAAGCACACGATTGCAGGCGCTAAACAATTACATGGGAAACAATTAAGCTATAACAATATTAAAGATGCAGATGCTACACTAGCTTTAGTTAAAAAGTTTGATACACCTGCTGCAGTTGCGGTTAAACACATGAATCCATGTGGTGTTGGTATCGGTGACACGATAGAACAAGCATTTCAACATGCGTATGAAGCGGATAGTCAATCAATATTTGGTGGAATTGTTGCATTAAACCGAGCTGTAACACCTGAGTTAGCAGAGCAATTGCATAGTATCTTTTTGGAAGTCATTATTGCACCAAAATTTACAGATGAAGCATTAGATATTTTAAAACAAAAGAAGAATGTAAGATTATTAGAAATTGATATGACTATAGACAGTAACGAAGAAGAGTTTGTTTCAGTATCTGGCGGATATTTAGTTCAAGATAAAGACAATTATGTCGTGCCAAAAGAAGAAATGAAAGTTGTTACAGAAGTAGCACCTACGGATGAACAATGGGAAGCAATGTTATTAGGATGGAAAGTTGTACCATCAGTAAAAAGTAATGCAATTATTTTAAGTAATAATAAACAAACTGTAGGTATAGGTGCTGGACAAATGAATCGTGTCGGTGCTGCTAAAATTGCGTTAGAGAGAGCTATTGAAATCAATGATCATGTAGCGTTAGTATCTGATGGATTTTTCCCTATGGGAGATACAGTTGAACTTGCAGCACAACATGGTATAAAAGCAATTATCCAACCGGGTGGTTCGATTAAAGATCAAGATTCAATTGATATGGCTAATAAACATGGTATTGCAATGGTAGTCACAGGCACTCGACATTTTAAACACTAATTTTAAAGGGGCGTAACATAAATGAATGTATTAGTAATTGGTGCTGGTGGACGAGAACATGCACTTGCATATAAACTTAATCAATCGAATCTAGTTAAACAAGTGTTTGTCATTCCAGGTAATGAGGCAATGACACCTATAGCTGAAGTACACACTGAAATTTCAGAATCTGATCATCAAGGGATACTAGATTTTGCTAAACAGCAAAATGTTGATTGGGTAGTTATAGGTCCAGAACAACCGCTAATTGATGGATTAGCAGACATTTTACGAGCGAATGGTTTCAAAGTGTTTGGTCCAAATAAGCAAGCAGCTCAAATCGAAGGCTCAAAATTATTTGCTAAAAAGATAATGGAAAAATATAATATTCCAACTGCGGATTATAAAGAAGTTGAGCGAAAAAAGGATGCTTTAACATATATTGAAAACTGTGAATTGCCCGTTGTTGTCAAGAAAGATGGGTTAGCTGCTGGGAAAGGCGTTATTATTGCAGATACTATTGAAGCAGCCAGAAGTGCTATTGAGATTATGTATGGTGATGAAGAAGAAGGTACTGTTGTATTTGAAACGTTTTTAGAAGGTGAAGAGTTCTCGCTAATGACATTTGTTAATGGTGATTTAGCAGTTCCTTTCGACTGTATTGCACAAGATCATAAACGCGCATTTGATCATGATGAAGGACCAAATACTGGTGGTATGGGGGCTTATTGTCCAGTACCACATATTAGTGACGATGTTTTAAAACTTACAAATGAAACGATTGCACAACCCATTGCAAAGGCAATGCTTAATGAAGGTTATCAATTCTTCGGAGTATTATACATTGGTGCTATTTTAACTAAAGATGGTCCAAAAGTAATTGAATTTAATGCCCGTTTTGGTGATCCTGAAGCTCAAGTATTATTAAGTCGCATGGAAAGTGATTTAATGCAGCATATTATTGATTTAGATGAAGGAAAACGTACTGAATTCAAATGGAAAAATGAATCTATTGTAGGGGTCATGTTGGCATCAAAAGGATATCCTGATGCATATGAAAAAGGGCATAAAGTAAGTGGCTTTGATTTAAATGAAAACTATTTTGTTAGTGGATTAAAGAAGCAAGGTGATACCTTTGTTACTTCAGGTGGTAGAGTTATACTTGCCATCGGAAAAGGTGACAATGTACATGATGCACAGCGAGACGCATACGAAAAAGTATCTCAAATACAAAGTGACCATTTATTCTATCGTCATGACATTGCGAATAAAGCACTACAACTTAAATAAGTATATTTAAAAATACTAAGGTTAGCTATGAACGAATCTATAACAATAGATTTTTTCATAGCTTTTTTAGTTGTAGAGTCTAGGACATTGATTTCTGTACCAAATTTGTGATTATGTATATGTAATACAAAAGAGGCGCCACAACATGTTTGGATGAACAAAATAACATGTTTGTGGCACCTCTTTTGTTTAGTATGGAATAAATGGTTTTCTTTTTCTATACAATGAATTTCTAATTTAGTATCTATACAATTATGGATAAAATTTAACCTACACGACCAAGACGAACATCATCTATGCCCGTGATGGGTAAGGTGATTGAACAATAATATGCCAAAGTAATAATGGCAATTAAAACTATAATAAAGATTACATCTTTATATGAGAAAGGTACGTTGTAATAGTAAGTACGAGGACCATCTCTAAATCCTTTCGACTCCATCGCAACTGATAATTGATGAGCCTTTCTAATGTTTTGGCTTAATAGAGGTATGATTAAATGCTTAAATCGCTTTAATCCTCTATAATTTGCTACGTCTATCATCTGATAGCGCATTTTTAAAGATCTGCGAAGCTGTATTAAAGAACTAATCATTAAAGGTATCATACGAATGGCAGCCATGAATGCATAAGCAACTTTTGATTTAACCTTTAAATGTTGCATTAAACTATAAAAAATCATGACAACCTGAGATGTGAGTGCGATTAAGATACCGAAAAATGAAATAGCAATAGTTCTTAATGATACATGTAAACCACGAACTAAACTTTCTGTTGTAATATGGATAAATCCGAATTTCAAAATTGTATGGCTACCATTCCCGTATAAAATCATGAACAGGGAAGAGAGTAATGCAAAGCCAATACTTATAGTTATAAAAATTGCTGTAATTTTAAACTGAGTACCATTAAACATCAATAAGAAAACTAACATTAAGATAGTGATATAAAGCATAAAATCGAAATTATGCACAAATATAATAAAGAAAAATAGTATAATTCCAAGAAATAGTTTCGTTATAATGTTGACATCATCAACAAATGATTGCCGAACTTTCCATTGCTCATACATTCGTATCACCATCACAATCTAGTAACGCACCATCTGAAATTTTAAGTCTTCTTGATGGATAACGTTCAATTATTTCATCGTCATGTGTAACCATGACAATACTTTGTCCCAAATTAATTCGTTTTTGGAAAAGTTTGATCAACTGGAATGTATTATGGCTATCAAGTCCAAATGTCGGTTCATCTAAAAAGATGATATCAGCTTTAGAACTTAGTGCGGTAGCTACGCTAAGGCGTCGTTTTTGACCAATAGACAACTCATAAGGATGTTGATCTTTTACATTTTCTAAATCTAAAAGTTTTAAAAGTTGTATCGTTTCATCATCACTTTGATCTTTAGAAAGGTGATTAAAATGAATGTTAATTTCATCATAAACCGAATTTGTTATAAATTGTAACTCTGGGTTTTGATAAACTAAATACATGTGTTTTGCTGCATGTTTAATTTTTGTTAAACGCTGATTTTCAAAATAAACATCACCTTGATATTTAATCAATTGCATAATTGATTCAAGCAAGGTTGTTTTACCACTACCATTTGCCCCTGTAATTGTAATCCACTCACCTAGACCAATTTCTAAATCTGAGAATGAGAGCAATGTTGATTTACCGCGAATAATACGTCCATTTTTAAATTGTAATAAGTGTGAGTTTGTTGTTGGAAAGTCAACACGACTTGGAGCGAATTCCCATGCACGTGGATGCCACACACCATATTCACTGAATAAATGAACATACTTCTGTAATATGATTTCAGGACATTCATCGGCAATGATATTTCCGTTATAATCCATCAAAATGACGCGGTCGACATGATTCCAGATGTGTTTAACTTTATGTTCAACGATTACAACAGTTTGATCTTCCCAAAGTTCAATTAGTTTAGTCCATAAATCTTCTGTTGCTTGAACATCTAACATTGCTGTCGGTTCATCTAAAAACAATGTTTTTGATTGTTGAAGAATGGTTTCAACAATTGCCAATTTCTGTTTCATACCGCCACTTAAATCTTTGATATACGTTTCAGGGGTAACATTTAAATTGACCATATTTAAAGCATTGATAATTAACGCATCCATGTCTTCACGTGGTACTTGTCTATTTTCTAAAACGAATGCAAGTTCTTCGTATACTTTTGGCATACAAAACTGGCTATCAGGGTCTTGGAAAATAACACCACTTAATGGGTCAACGATTAGTTCATCATATTTCATAGGTAATTCAATTAAATTAGGAACAATACCACTTAATACATTCAGAAGTGTACTTTTACCGCAACCAGAAGGACCGAGTAAAAGTACTTTTTCTTTGTCTTGAATATTGATATTTAAATGATCGAAAATTTTACGCTGACCATTTGGATATTTTAATCGTAAATCACTTACTTTTAACACTCTGAATGGCTCCTCTTATAAGTTGTCGTAATCTTCTTTAGCAGCTGGTCTAAATAATTTTGTTACACCTGTCTTATCTAAAGCTTTTACTAAAAGGTAAGACAGGACGCCGGCGACTACTGCACCACTAATTAATCTAAATACTATGAATAATGTTAAGTTCCAACCTGCAACTTCATTTAAATAACCATAGAAATAATCTATCGGGAAAGCCGCGATTGCTGTACAAAAACCTGCTAACATAGCTACCATAACTGAACGAGATTGATATTTAAAAATTGCAAAGATAAGTTCACACGCTAAACCTTGTATAAAAGCGTAAACAATTGTCGGAATATCGAAACGACCCATAATGATAGTTTCGCCGGCACCTGCAGCAAATTCAGCCAGTAAAGCAATACCTGGTTTTGGAATAATTAGATAGCAGACAATCGCTGCCATGAACCAAACCCCGTTTGTTAATTGTTCGAGGTGAAGGCCTGTAGCTTGCACACCATTGTAAACAAACCACCATAAATTGTAAATAACTGCGAATACTACTGAAATAAGTACGGTTACTAGTATTTCAGATAGCTTTAAACCTTTTGACATTTTTACATCCTCCTAATAAAAAAACGCACAACCATCCATAGGAAAGTTATGCGTTCACAATATATATTAGTAAAACATATGTATAGTAACACTTTCCTACGCTAGTTCAAGCTAGATCAGGTTCAAAGGGTTTGAGGGCAAGCCTCATCTCAGTATAAAACACCCCTAGTGTGTGCGATTTATTTAATTAATTATACTGTAAGACGTTTGTAAACTTATGTCAATAGGTTGTCTTCATGAAATTTCGTTTAATTCGATTTAAAATTTATAATATTAGCATTGGATTTAAATTGAAGATGTAGTAGGAATGTTAGTAATTAAAGATATAAAAATATGTGACATGTAATAATATTGAGCTGATAAATGAAGAGGGGTACTTATCAATCATACCTTTTTAACAACAGTGAAGAATCCGTGCATAATGGCTTATAAATTATAGTTTGTAAGGTAAAAGAGGGATACTTGCGCCGAGCACAAGCATAAAAGCCCCTAACAACTAAAAGTTGTAAGGTAAAAGAGGGATACTTGCGCTGAGCGCATGCATAAAAGCCCCTAACAACTAAAGGTTGTAAGGGGCTCTAAATTAATTTAGTGTATCTTGGATATCTTGTTTTGTTTGATTAATATCTTCTGTTTTTTCTTCTTTTTTATCTTTTAATTTTTCTTCAACTTCTTTAGCTTTTTCTGCTGCTTTTTTATTTTGATTTTCATTTGACATGATTAATTCCTCCCAAATTGGATAATTATTTATATATAAATCTTACCCGGTTGTACTTTCGTTAAACTTTTCTAAGTCTATAGCACTATTTATTCATTTATCTAAAGACAACAACATTAGATTAATATATAATGATTTTGAGGTGAACATAATGTCTTTTCTTAGGAAACACGCCGAAATTATTTTTAGCTATTTAATCGGTATCGTTTCACTCTTCACTGGTCTCATTATTTTAATTAACTTGCCATTAATTAAACAATTAAATGGTGGTAAAAAAGTTGATACACATGTTCATAATGTGTGGGAATTTCTGAATGCATTTTTCAGTGAAATTATTAAAGTAATGAGTCGATTTATAGGTAATTTCCCTATAGTTAGTGCAATTGTGATAATTATATTCGGTATTTTAGTTATGTTGATTGGTCATACATTACTTAGAACTATTAAGTATGACTATGATATTTCTATCTTTTTCTTAGTTATCGGTATCATGTACTTTATTATTACTCTTATATTAATGACACAAGTTTATGGATTCTTTGCAGTGATTTTCATTATTCCATTTACAATTCATATAGGATATATCGTCTATAAAGATGAATTGAATCAGGAAAATGTAAAAAATCATTTCATGTGGATAATTGTGAGTTATGGTATAAGTTACTTAATTACACAAATTGCATTGTATGGCAGAATTGATGCTAATGAAATAGAGTCAATTGATATCTTAAGTGTCAATGCTTTCTTTATAATTATGTGGTTACTTGGTCAAATGGCTATTTGGAATTTCTTGTTCTTGCGCCGAGCTTTACCTTTAACAAAGCAAGAATTAGGTGAAGAGGAGCCAGAATTATCAAGAACAAGTAAAGGGAATGTCACGAATCAAACTAAAATTCACTTGAAACAACTCCAAGATAAGACTACAGAATATGCACGTAAGACAAGAAGAAGTGTCGATTTAGATAAAATTAGAGCTAAAAGAGATAAATTCAAAAAGAAAGTTAATGATATTATCGATATTCAAGAAGACGATATTCCTGATTGGATGAGAAAACCGAAATGGGTTAAACCAATGTATGTCGAACTATTTTGTGGTGTCGTCATCTTTTTATTCACATTTTTAGAATTTAATAATCGTAATGCATTATTTGTATCTGGTGATTGGAAATTATCACAGACACAATATGTTATTGAATGGGTTACATTACTAATTCTGCTATTCATTATTATCGCATATATCGCTACAACGTTAACTTTCCACTTGAAAGGTAAGTTTTATTATTTACAACTATTTATGGGGAGCATTTTATTCTTTAAATTGTTAACGGAATTTATAAATATAATGATTCATGGACTACTACTTTCAGTGTTCATTACGCCAACATTACTATTAATGTTATTGGCAATCATCATTTCTTATTCGTTACAATTACGAGAGCGACCATAATTAAAAGCATTATAAAAGTACTATCTATTAAACATTTTGATGTGTACGCTATAAGTTAGATTTATCTCTAACTTATTTAGATACAGGTCAATGAAGTTTATGGATAGTACTTTTTTGTAACTAGATTTGATTGATTCAGGTGATGTGAATTAAGTATTGAAAATTGTATACAAAGTTTTAGTGCAAATAAAATAGTTGAAAAGTTATCCATTTGTAAAATCAAGAAAACTAGTAAATAGTTGAAGCGACATATGGAATTGGCGAAACGATATATAGTATTTCCTTTGTAGAAATTTAACATATATCATTCGAATTACTAATTTGTTAAAATCAACAGTAAGATTAGAAGTAGATGATATTGAAATTTGGCAAACAATTTAATCTATATAAAACTACAACGATACACAGAAAGGAAGTTGTCAGATGAAAATAGCAACTCTGAACAAAGGCAAAGAAACAAAATATTTTAATGGATATCCTTTAATTGAAGAAGAGGATATCTATTCACAAGATCATTTAAAAGAAGGAGATATTTTTCAAATTGTGACTGATAAATCACAATATGTTGCAACGGCTTATGTTGGTCGCCAACATAAAGGATTAGGTTGGGTTCTAACATACGATAAAGCTCAAGAAATCAACACAGCTTTCTTTGTGAAATTGTTTAATACTGCATTAGCAGAACGTGATTATTATTTTAATATAGATGGAACAAATGCTTTTAGATTATTTAATGCTGAAGGTGATGGTGTTGGGGGATTAACGATCGACAATTACGATGGCCATTTGTTGATTCAATGGTACTCAAAAGGTATTTATAAATTTAAATATGCCATTCTTGAAGCGGTTAGAAAAGTATTTGATTATAAATCTATTTACGAAAAAGTAAGATTTAAAGACAGCGAATATAGTGGTGGTTTTGTTGAAGGCGATGCACCTGAGTTTCCAATTGTTATCGAAGAAAACTTCACATTTTATAACGTAGACCTTGAAGATGGTTTGATGACAGGTATCTTTTTAGATCAAAAAGAAGTGCGCAAGAAATTAAGGGATCAATATGCCAAAGAACGCCATGTTTTAAACTTATTTAGTTATACAGGTGCTTTTTCTGTAATAGCAGCAAGTGAGGCATCTTCAACAACAAGTGTAGATTTGGCTAATCGTTCTCGTAGTTTAACTGAAGAAAATTTTGGATTAAATGCTATTGATCCTAAATCTCAATATATTTATGTCATGGACACTTTTGATTTCTATAAATATGCTGCACGTCATGGACATAGTTATGACACGATCGTGATTGATCCACCTAGCTTTGCACGCAACAAAAAACGTACATTTTCAGTGCAAAAAGATTATGACAAATTAATTAATGGCGCCTTAAATATCTTATCATCTGAAGGAACATTATTATTATGTACAAACGCAAGTGTATATCCATTAAAGCAATTTAAAAATACTATTAAAAAGACACTTGAAGAGAGTGGCGTTGATTATGAATTAACTGAAGTTATGGGATTACCAAAAGATTTTAAAACACATCCACATTATAAGCCATCTAAATATTTAAAAGCTGTTTTTGTAAATATTAGACATTAATTTGATAAAAAGGGGTATAGTAACTTATTGAGAAAAAGAAGGGTGATAATATTATGGGATTCAAAAATAATTTAACGTCAAATTTAACTAATAAAATTGGTAATTCAGTTTTTAAAATAGAAAACATTAATGAAAAGGGGGCAATGCCTACGACAATTAAAGAATTAAATGAAAGACGACAACGTGCTGAAGCAATTGTAAAGAGGAAGTCTTTAATGTCATCAACAATGAGCGTTGTTCCAATTCCTGGATTAGACTTTGGTGTCGATTTAAAATTAATGAAAGATATTATCGAAGATGTTAATAAAATTTATGGCTTAGATCATAAGCAAGTTAATAGCCTTGGAGATGATGTGAAAGAAAGAGTTATGTCTGCAGCAGCAATTCAAGGTAGTCAATTTATTGGTAAAAGAATTTCAAGTGCATTTTTAAAAATAGTTATTAGAGATGTAGCTAAACGTACTGCTGCAAAACAAACGAAATGGTTCCCGGTAGTAGGACAAGCTGTATCTGCATCAATTAGTTATTATTTTATGAATAAAATTGGAAAAGATCACATTCAAAAATGCGAAAATGTTATTAAAAATGTCATGTAGGTGCTATAATAGTTTTGCAATTTGCAAATTTTACTGAAACCGGTTTTAAACGAATTGAATTTAAAGCATGGTTTTGGTAAAGTTAATGTATAAAACTAAGTTAGTATTGTAATAATATTGAAGATTCTAACTATACGAAGGAGAAATGTAATTATGGAACAAAATTCATATGTAATCATCGACGAGACTGGTATTCACGCTAGACCAGCAACAATGTTAGTACAAACAGCTTCAAAATTCGATTCTGATATTCAATTAGAATATAACGGTAAGAAAGTTAACTTAAAATCAATCATGGGTGTTATGAGCCTTGGTGTTGGTAAAGATGCTGAAATTACAATTTATGCTGACGGTAGTGATGAATCTGACGCCATTCAAGCAATCAGTGACGTCTTATCAAAAGAAGGATTGACTAAATAATCATGTCTAAATTAATTAAAGGTATTGCCGCATCTGATGGTGTCGCAATTGCTAAAGCTTATTTATTAGTTGAGCCAGACTTAACATTCGACAAAAATGAAAAAGTCACTGATGTTGAAGGAGAAGTTGCAAAGTTCAATAGCGCTATCGAAGCTTCTAAAGTTGAGTTAACTAAAATTAGAAATAATGCAGAGGTTCAACTAGGTGCTGATAAAGCTGCTATCTTTGATGCACATTTATTAGTTTTAGATGACCCTGAATTAATTCAACCAATCCAAGATAAGATTAAAAATGAAAACGCTAATGCTGCTACAGCATTAACGGATGTAACAACACAATTTGTTACAATTTTTGAATCTATGGATAACGAATACATGAAAGAACGTGCGGCTGATATTCGCGACGTTTCTAAACGTGTGTTATCACATATTTTAGGTGTAGAATTACCGAATCCGAGTATGATCGATGAAAGCGTTGTTATTGTAGGGAATGACTTAACGCCATCTGATACTGCTCAATTAAATAAAGAATTCGTACAAGGTTTTGCTACAAACATTGGCGGAAGAACAAGTCACTCTGCGATTATGAGTCGTTCTTTAGAAATTCCAGCAATTGTTGGTACAAAATCAATTACTCAAGAAGTTAAACAAGGCGACATGATTATCGTAGATGGATTAAATGGTGATGTAATCGTTAATCCAACTGAAGATGAGTTAATCGCTTATCAAGATAAACGTGAGCGTTATTTTGCTGACAAGAAAGAATTACAAAAACTACGTGATGCTGATACTGTTACAGTTGATGGTGTTCACGCAGAGCTTGCTGCAAATATTGGTACACCTAATGATTTGCCAGGTGTTATTGAAAATGGTGCACAAGGTATCGGCTTATATAGAACTGAGTTTTTATATATGGGTCGTGACCAAATGCCTACAGAAGAAGAGCAATTTGAAGCTTATAAAGAAGTATTAGAAGCAATGAACGGTAAACGTGTTGTTGTACGTACTTTAGATATAGGTGGAGATAAAGAATTATCATACTTAAACTTGCCTGAAGAAATGAATCCATTCTTAGGTTATCGTGCGATTCGCTTATGCCTTGCGCAACAAGATATTTTCAGACCACAACTACGTGCATTATTACGTGCATCGGTTTATGGTAAGTTAAATATCATGTTCCCAATGGTTGCAACAATTAACGAATTTAGAGAAGCTAAAGCTATATTATTAGAAGAAAAAGAAAACCTTAAAAATGAAGGTCATGACATTTCAGATGATATAGAATTAGGAATCATGGTAGAGATACCTGCAACAGCAGCATTAGCTGATGTCTTTGCTAAAGAAGTAGATTTCTTCAGTATCGGTACAAATGATTTAATTCAATACACATTAGCTGCTGACCGTATGTCAGAGCGTGTATCATATCTATACCAACCATATAACCCTTCAATCTTACGTTTAGTTAAACAAGTTATTGAAGCGTCACATAAAGAAGGTAAATGGACAGGTATGTGTGGTGAAATGGCTGGAGATGAAACAGCTATTCCATTATTACTTGGTTTAGGTTTAGATGAGTTCTCTATGAGTGCAACGTCTATTCTGAAAGCAAGAAGACAAATTAATGGTTTAAGTAAAAATGAAATGACTGAACTTGCTAACCGTGCAGTCGACTGTGCAACGCAAGAAGAAGTTATTGAATTAGTTAACAACTACGTAAAATAATTAATTCTTTCGAAAGACAGAATTATAAATAAACCCGAAGTATTCATTGTGAGTAATTATGAATACTTCGGGTTCTTTTTTATGATTTATGTTAATTTCAAGGAATGTTGTTGCTAACTAATTAAACAACTAGGTGTCATTGGCAAAATGTTGTTCTTTAATTAATGTTAATTAATTTAAAAATCGATATTTAATTATGATAGCTAAAAATGATGAAGTTGATTTAGATGAAAATTAATCTTGGATATTTAATACTTTGTTGATTTCATCAAAATCAACATGGTACATTGGATTGCCATTCAACAAAATAAACGGAGTTGAAAAAGCATCAAAATCTATCATTTCGTTTCGATATTGTTGATTGTTGATATTTCTTTCTTCAAAATCAATTTGATGCTCATTTAGATAATTTTTTACAAATGTACAAGGTGGACAATCATTCTGCGTATAAACGATTATTTCTGACATGTATCATGCTCCTTCGTGCTTTATTCTAATGTAATATACACAATTATACATTGAAATTCAAATTTGTGAACACATTGTGAACTGACATAAATTATACACAATTTCATAGCGCATAATGTTTTAAAAATACACATTATAGCAATTATAATTAAGTTCATTGTGTTGTCATCAAAAAAAGAAAAAGGTGATGTTTTTAAATGGATACAGTTGAAATCAGTCGGTTTTTGACAGCTATGACTTTAGCAGTTCATATCATTTTTGCAACGATTGGTGTTGGTATGCCTTTAATGTTCGCAATTGCAGAATTTTTAGGTATTCGCAAAAATGATCTTCAATATATAGCTATGGCCAAAAGATGGGCTAAAGCTTATACAATTACTGTAGCAGTGGGAGTTGTTACAGGTACAATTATAGGACTTCAATTATCATTGATTTGGCCTACATTTATGGAAATGGGTGGACACGTTATTGCACTTCCGTTATTTATGGAAACATTTGCGTTCTTCTTTGAAGCTATTTTCTTAAGTATATATTTATATACTTGGGACCGTTTTAAAAATAAATGGACACATTTCTTAATTAGTATACCAGTAATTATTGGTGGCTCTTTCTCAGCATTCTTCATTACTTCAGTGAATTCATTTATGAATACGCCTGCAGGTTTTGAGTTGAAGAATGGAAAGATGGTCAATGTTCAACCTATAGAAGCGATGTTTAACCCATCGTTTATAGTTCGATCATTTCACGTAATTACTACAGCCGGTATGACGATGGCATTTGTTATTGCATCAATAGCAGCTTTTAAATTATTGCGTAATCGTCAACCTAAAGATACTGTCTACCATAAGAAAGCTTTGAAAATGTCTATGATAGTTGGATTCTTTTCAACTTTACTTTCTATGTTGGCAGGGGATTTATCTGCAAAATTTTTGCATAAATTCCAACCTGAAAAATTAGCAGCTTATGAATGGCATTTCGATACATCTTCCCATGCCAAATTATTATTATTTGGTGTGTTAGATGAAAAGACTCAGCAAGTTAAAGGTGCGATTGAATTACCTGGACTATTGAGTTTCTTAGCAGATAATAGTGTCAAAACTAAAGTGCAAGGGTTAAATGATTTTCCGAAAAGTTTACATCCGCCTATGATTGTCCATTATTTCTTTGATTTAATGGTAACGATGGGAATTTTATGTTTTGTCATTTCAGGTGTTTATGTCTTAACTTTAATGTTTAAAAAGCTTAGAAAGTTTTCTACTCATAAATGGATGCTTTACGGAATATTATTAACAGGACCAGCTTCAATGCTAGCTATAGAATTTGGATGGTTCTTAACAGAGATGGGTAGACAGCCTTGGATTGTTCGTGGTTATATGCGCGTGGCAGAAGCAGCAACACAAGCAGGCGGAATAACCTTCGTTACAATTTTATTTGGCATATTGTACATCATTTTAATGTATACATGTGCATACGTATTAATTCGTATGTTTAAAAATAAACCGGCGTATGAAGATGTAAATCGTTTAGCCAAGAAGCAAGGAGGAGAAATAGAAAAATGATTTATGCATTTATAGGTATAACAGTGTTATGGTTGTTTTTATTTTGCTATATCATTATTGCTTCTATAGATTTTGGGGCAGGTTTCTTCGCATTGCATTCAAAGTTAACTGGTGATGAAAAGAAAATTAATCACTTAATTTCACGTTATTTGAACCCAGTTTGGGAAGTTACGAATGTATTCTTTGTTTTCTTCTTCGTAGGATTCGTAGGTTTCTTTCCTGAGTCAATCAAATATTTAGGCACGGTATTGTTAATACCAGGTTCAATAGCACTGATTATGATATCGTTGAGAAACAGTTTTTATGCATTTGAAAATTATGGTCAAGATACAAAATTAGCATGGATGATCATGTATGGGGTAAGTGGATTATTAATTCCAGCTTCATTATCAACTGCTTTAACTATTACAGAAGGTGGTTATATTAATGTTCGAAACAATGTTATCGATCTAGATTGGGTGCAGTTACTATTAAGCCCATTTGCTTGGTCTGTAGTATTCTTGGCAATTATTTCAGTTTTATATATTTCATCAGGATTTTTGACATATTATGCTAAAAAAGCAAATGACGAACCAGCATATAATTTAACAAGACAATGGCACATATTTTTAGGGCCACCGATGATTATCATTTGTTTATTCGTATTTCTATCATTACGCATTCAAAATTCTGAACATTTTTATTCAGCTGTTTTTGACTACTGGTGGATGTTTGCTATAAGTTTCTTATTCTTTGCATTAGCTTCATTGTTAACATTCTTTAAGAAAAAGCATGGTTTGGCTTTTGTATTTGTTATTTTACAAATGATGTTCGCGTTCTTTGGCTATGGAATTAGTAAATTGCCATATCTTTTATATCCGTTTGTAAAAATTACAGATGCATATGTTAATCCAGAAATGGGCTGGACATTAGTGATTGTCTTTATTTTAGGTTTACTTTTATTACTTCCATCGTTAATATTATTATTAAGATTATTTGTTTTCGACAAAGAATATGTTGAAGGAAAGAAATCATAAGTTGAGACGATACCCCAACTTTCATTTACTTGCATTACTGCATTTAGATAATTTAGTTGGGGTACTCATTTATAATAATTTTAAATTTATATTTTCAATGAATTGATGAAAATCATTTAATGGAGGGCGAGTATGGGTAAAGAATATGTAGTCATCGGTCTAGGTCGTTTTGGAGGTAGTATCGTTCGTGAGTTGAATGCATTAGACATGGATGTAATGGCCATCGACCATGATGAAAATAGAGTGAATGAATATAGTGATATCGCTACTCATGCGGTTGTTGCAGACACTACAGATGAAGCAGTTATGAAAAGTTTAGGTATCCGTAACTTTGATCATGTCATTGTGGCAATTGGTGAAAATATTCAATCAAGTACGTTGACGACTTTGATTTTAAAAGAGTTAGGTGTAAAAAAAGTAACTGCTAAAGCACAAAATGATTATCATGCAAAGATTTTAAATAAAATTGGAGCAGATACGGTTGTGCACCCTGAGCGTGATATGGGTAGACGTATTGCGCATAATGTTGCGAGTGCAAGTGTACTTGATTATCTTGAGTTGGCAGACGAGCATTCTATTGTAGAATTGAAAGCAACTGAAAAGATGGCGGGGCAGTCTATCATTGATTTAGATATAAGAGCACAATATGGAATTAACATTATTGCAATTAAACGAGGCAAAGAGTTCATCATTTCACCAAATCCAAATATTAATTTAGAAATAGGTGATATTTTAATTATGATTGGACATGATAATGATTTAAATCGCTTTGAAAAAAATATTGCGACGAGATAATCGATAATCATTTATTTGATATATTCAAATAAATATCATATATAAAGAAAAAGCTACTAACAATGTGTGGTGAGTTTAATTAAAACTTCACTTCAAAGTTAGTAGCTTTTTGATTATTTATTGTTTGATTCTTTTTGTTCGTTTACCTTCATAATGACTGGTAAAATCATTGGTTTTCTAGCTGTTTTTTCAAATAAATAAGGTTGTAATGTTTCTATGATAGAAGATTTAATCTGATGCCATTGAATATCTTTATTTTGATTTAACTTACTAATAACATCAGTTTTGATTTTGCGTTGTGCATCATAAATTAATTGACCTGATTCTCTCATATATACAAATCCTCGAGAAATAATGTCTGGACCAGAAAGTAATTTATTTGTATTAAAATCAATACTAACAACAACGATAACTAAACCTTCTTCAGATAATAGCTTACGGTCTCTTATTACAACATTACCGATATCACCAATACCACTACCATCAACAAGTACATTACCAGATGGAATGCGACCAGCTTTACGTGCTGAATCGTGTGTTAGAGCTAAGACATCTCCGATATCAAAGATGAAGACATTATCTTCTTCAACGCCGCATTCAACACCAGTCTCACCATGTGCTTTTAACATACGGTATTCACCATGAATAGGTAAGAAATATTTCGGCTTGATTAATCGAAGCATTAATTGTTGATCACCTTGAGAACCATGCCCTGAAGTATGGATGTTAGAAATCTTGCTGTGGATAACATCTGCACCAGCTTTATACAAGGAATTAATAGTTCTGTTAATACTTTTTGTATTACCTGGGATAGGTGATGAACTAAATACAACGGTATCTTCAGGTATAATTTTAATTTGCTTATGAGTACCATTAGCAATTCTAGATAATGCTGCCATTGGTTCACCTTGAGAACCAGTACATAGTATCAATAACTCATGCTTCGGTACGGTATTAATTTTATTAGGCTCAATAAATGTTTCAGGTGGTGCTTTAATATAACCAAGTTCCATACCGATTTTAATATTGTTTTCCATCGAACGACCGAACGTAACAATTTTACGGTTATTTTTGATAGCAGCTTCAACTGCTTGTTGAACTCGGTAAATATTAGAAGCGAAGGTAGCAAATATAATACGACCTTTACAGTTACGGAAGATCTTATCTACGTTTTGACCAACTTCACGTTCGCTTAAAGTAAAATCAGGCACAAGTGAATTTGTTGAGTCTGAAAGTAAACATAGAACGCCTTCTTCGCCTAATTGAGCCATTTTAGCAATGTTTGCTGGTTTGCCTACAGGTGTAAAATCAAATTTAAAGTCACCGGTATGAACTACTTTTCCTTCAGGTGTATCTACGATGACGCCATAAGTTTCAGGAATACTATGCGTAGTTAAGTAGAAAGAAATCGTAAAGTGCTTAGATTTTATCACACTGTCCTCATTGATTTCATTTAGTTTAGCAGTACGTAATAAATGATGTTCTTCAAGTTTATTACGGATTAAACCTAATGCTAAAGGACCACCATAAATAGGTATATTAAGTTGTTTTAATAGGAAGGGCACACCGCCTATATGGTCTTCGTGACCATGTGTTATAAATAGGCCAACAATTTTATCTTGGTTTTGAACTAGATATGTGTAGTCAGGTATAACATAATCAATCCCTAATAAGTTATCATCAGGGAATTTGATACCTGCATCGATAATGACAATTTCGTCTTTATACTCAACTGCATAAGTATTTTTACCGATTTCACCTAGACCTCCAAGTGCATATACACCTACTTCATTTGGATGTAATTGTTTCATTATTTAGCAATCTCCACATTAAAGTGTTCTGAGTTTTCTTTTTCGTAATCTAAATGTGCGCCCTCTAATTTAGTGATAAATTCGATATTAAAATTACGATCTTTCAAGTAACGACGTACTTGTTCTTCTGTTTGAGCTTCAACATAAAGTGATTGTGTATTTTCACGCACAATTACCTCGTCTCTGTTATGTTGATAAAAAACTTTAAATACTGCCATGTTAAAAATTCCTCCTAAGAATGTTTGTTTAATTTATTGTTAACCCTAGTAAAATCGTATTGGAGTATATATCGATAAATTCATTCCAATCATCTCTATAATTTAACTTAATAACGATTTGGTTAATAACTAGGTTCATCATGTCGTTCATTTTAAAAAATTAGTGAAATAACACTAAAATTTCAGTTAAATCTTATTTTACATGATGAATGATAATAAATAAAGCAGTTTATCTCACTAGAAATCTAAGTATTTCGAATAAATGTGCAGTTCTATTTATTAAAATAAATGTAGAGATTATAAATTAATGTTAAGAAAGAATTAAAGGATTTTATATGAAACGGTAAAATTTAAATGAGGGGATAAAAAGTTTGGTAGAAAGGTGAATATATTTTACTGTTATTTATTAGGAAAAGTTGTAAAAGAAAAAGCTTAGGACATCATATTTATCCTAAGCTTTGATAATTAGTAATAGTGTGTTTTAAACTTCTACTGCATCTGTATGTGGTTGTAATGGGTGGTCTTTGTCAATGTGATCATAGAACATTACACCATTTAAATGATCAATTTCATGTTGGAAAACAATTGCTGGATATCCTTTTAGACGTAATTGTATATCATTACCTTCGATGTCTTTGGCTTTAATTGTAATTCTATTATGACGGTGAACTAGACCAGCAACATTATCATCGACACTAAGGCAACCTTCACCAGTTGGTAAATAGGCTTCTTGAACACTATGACTTACAATTTTGGGGTTCACAAGCATATAGTCATAAGATTTGCCACTGCCATCATCTGGTATTAGAACAGCAATCATACGTTTAGAAATATTAATTTGAGGTGCAGCCAAACCAACGCCTGAACGTAAACCGTATCGTTTCGCGATTTCCTCATCTTGACTATTTACTAAAAACTCTCTCATGGCGATTAATGTTTCTTTTTCTTCTTTAGTTAATGGTAATTCTAGCTCGGCTGCTTTTTGACGCAAAGTTGGATGACCATCTCTAATGATGTCTTTCATTGTTAACATATATTGCACCTTCCTTATTTTAATTTGTTTTAGTTGAATGACAGTAAAAAGGTTGTTAAGATACTCATACATTTTTATGTGTATGTATGTACAAAGTTAACCAACTACTGCCAAGGTTTATTTTAGATAGTATATGTAAATTTTCAGATATGCTAATTGCCTAAAAAATGATTAAAGTGTTGATTTCAAGCAATGATACTTTAGAAATTTATTTATCATCTTGACTTTAAAAATTATATTATAAATGACGTAACTGTCAACAGATATACTTAGTAATGAAGATGTGTAATGTAATTGTTTAAAATTGATTTCCAAGCAGATTTTATTTATCATTTAATTTAAATAGCAAGTGGAGGTACAAGTAATGAAATTTGGAAAAACAATCGCAGTAGTATTAGCATCTAGTGTCTTGCTTGCAGGATGTACTACGGATAAAAAAGAAATTAAGGCATATTTAAAGCAAGTGGATAAAATTAAAGACGATGAAGAACCAATTAAAACTGTTGGTAAGAAAATTGCTGAATTAGATGAGAAAAAGAAAAAATTAACTGAAGATGTCAATAGTAAAGATACAGCAGTTCGCGGTAAAGCAGTAAAAGATTTAATTAAAAATGCCGATGATCGTCTAAAGGAATTTGAAAAAGAAGAAGACGCAATTAAGAAGTCTGAACAAGACTTTAAGAAAGCAAAAAGTCACGTTGATAACATTGATAATGATGTTAAACGTAAAGAAGTAAAACAATTAGATGATGTATTAAAAGAAAAATACAAATTGCATGGTGAATACTCTAAAGCTTATAAAAATGCTGTCAATTCAGAAAAAACATTGTTTAAATATTTAAATCAAAATGATGCGACACAACAAGGTGTTAATGAAAAATCAAAAGCAATAGAACAGAACTATAAAAAGTTAAAAGAAGTATCTGAAAAATATACAAAAGTACTAAATAAGGTTGGTAAAGAAAAGCAAGACGTTGATCAATTTAAATAATTAATATGATACAGATGGTAGGAAACAACTAATACAGTTCCTATTATCTGTATCTTTTTTTATTAAAACAGAACTTTTTCAAATGGTTTAACAGTCCCATTTATTTGTGGTACAATTAGTAAGGATAAAATGAATTTCTATACAATTATGGGAAAGGTATGGTGAATTGAATGGCTCCTAAGTTACAAGCCCAATTCGATGCAGTAAAAGTTTTAAATGATACTCAATCGAAATTTGAAATGGTTCAAATTTTGGATGAGAATGGTAACGTCGTAAATGAAGACTTAGTACCTGATCTTACGGATGAACAATTAGTAGAATTAATGGAAAGAATGGTATGGACTCGTATCCTTGATCAACGTTCTATCTCATTAAACAGACAAGGACGTTTAGGTTTCTATGCACCAACTGCTGGTCAAGAAGCATCACAATTAGCGTCACAATACGCTTTAGAAAAAGAAGATTACATTTTACCGGGATACAGAGATGTTCCTCAAATTATTTGGCATGGTTTACCATTAACTGAAGCTTTCTTATTCTCAAGAGGTCACTTCAAAGGAAATCAATTCCCTGAAGGCGTTAATGCATTAAGCCCACAAATTATTATCGGTGCACAATACATTCAAGCTGCTGGTGTTGCATTTGCACTTAAAAAACGTGGTAAAAATGCAGTTGCAATCACTTACACTGGTGACGGTGGTTCTTCACAAGGTGATTTCTATGAAGGTATTAACTTTGCAGCAGCTTATAAAGCACCTGCAATTTTCGTTATTCAAAACAATAACTATGCAATTTCAACACCAAGAAGCAAGCAAACTGCTGCTGAAACATTAGCTCAAAAAGCAATTGCTGTAGGTATTCCTGGTATCCAAGTTGATGGTATGGATGCGTTAGCTGTATATCAAGCAACTAAAGAAGCACGTGACCGCGCAGTTGCAGGTGAAGGTCCAACATTAATTGAAACTATGACATATCGTTATGGTCCTCATACAATGGCTGGTGACGATCCAACTCGTTACAGAACTTCAGACGAAGATGCTGAATGGGAGAAAAAAGACCCATTAGTACGTTTCCGTAAATTCCTTGAAAACAAAGGTTTATGGAATGAAGACAAAGAAAATGAAGTTATTGAACGTGCAAAAGCTGATATTAAAGCAGCAATTAAAGAGGCTGATAACACTGAAAAACAAACTGTTACTTCTCTAATGGAAATTATGTATGAAGATATGCCTCAAAACTTAGCAGAACAATATGAAATATACAAAGAGAAGGAGTCGAAGTAAGCCATGGCACAAATGACAATGGTTCAAGCGATTAATGATGCGCTTAAAACTGAACTTAAAAATGACCAAGATGTTTTAATTTTTGGTGAAGACGTTGGTGTTAACGGCGGTGTTTTCCGTGTTACTGAAGGACTACAAAAAGAATTTGGTGAAGATAGAGTATTCGATACACCTTTAGCTGAATCAGGTATTGGCGGTTTAGCAATGGGTCTTGCAGTTGAAGGATTCCGTCCGGTTATGGAAGTACAATTCTTAGGTTTCGTATTCGAAGTATTTGATGCGATTGCTGGACAAATTGCACGTACTCGTTTCCGTTCAGGCGGTACTAAAACTGCACCTGTAACAATTCGTAGCCCATTTGGTGGTGGCGTACACACACCTGAATTGCACGCAGATAATTTAGAAGGTATTTTAGCTCAATCTCCAGGTCTAAAGGTTGTTATTCCTTCAGGCCCATACGATGCGAAAGGTTTATTAATTTCTTCTATTAGAAGTAATGACCCAGTCGTATACTTAGAGCATATGAAATTGTATCGTTCATTCCGTGAAGAAGTACCTGAAGAAGAATATACAATTGACATTGGTAAGGCTAATGTGAAAAAAGAAGGTAATGACATTTCAATCATCACATACGGTGCAATGGTTCAAGAATCAATGAAAGCTGCAGAAGAACTTGAAAAAGATGGTTATTCTGTTGAAGTAATTGACTTACGTACTGTTCAACCAATCGATGTTGACACAATTGTAGCTTCAGTTGAAAAAACTGGTCGTGCAGTTGTAGTTCAAGAAGCACAACGTCAAGCTGGTGTTGGTGCAGCAGTTGTAGCTGAATTAAGTGAACGTGCAATCCTTTCATTAGAAGCACCTATTGGAAGAGTTGCAGCAGCAGATACAATTTATCCATTCACTCAAGCTGAAAATGTTTGGTTACCAAACAAAAATGACATCATCGAAAAAGCAAAAGAAACTTTAGAATTTTAATACATTTTAAAAGTTAACGAAGTTAGCGTATTTTAGTCTCATTGATTAAAATGAAATGTTTAATTTACGAAATCTTAGGAGGGCAAAAACGTGGCATTTGAATTTAGATTACCCGATATCGGGGAAGGTATCCACGAAGGTGAAATTGTAAAATGGTTTGTTAAAGCTGGAGATACTATTGAAGAAGACGATGTTTTAGCTGAGGTACAAAACGATAAATCAGTAGTAGAAATCCCATCACCAGTATCTGGTACTGTAGAAGAAGTTATGGTAGAAGAAGGTACAGTAGCTGTAGTTGGTGACGTTATTGTTAAAATCGATGCACCTGATGCAGAAGATATGCAATTTAAAGGTCATGATGATGATTCATCATCTAAAGAAGAACCTGCGAAAGAGGAAGCGCCAGCAGAGCAAGCACCTGTAGCTACTCAAACTGAAGAAGTAGATGAAAACAGAACTGTTAAAGCAATGCCTTCAGTACGTAAATACGCACGTGAAAAAGGTGTTAACATTAAAGCAGTTTCTGGATCTGGTAAAAATGGTCGTATTACAAAAGAAGATGTAGATGCATACTTAAATGGTGGTGCACCAACAGCTTCAAATGAATCAGCTGCTTCAGCTACAAATGAAGAAGTTGCTGAAACTCCTGCAGCACCTGCAGCAGTATCATTAGAAGGCGACTTCCCAGAAACAACTGAAAAAATCCCTGCTATGCGTAGAGCAATTGCGAAAGCAATGGTTAACTCTAAGCATACTGCACCTCATGTAACATTAATGGATGAAATTGATGTTCAAGCATTATGGGATCACCGTAAGAAATTTAAAGAAATCGCAGCTGAACAAGGTACTAAGTTAACATTCTTACCATATGTTGTTAAAGCGCTTGTTTCTGCATTGAAAAAATACCCAGCACTTAATACTTCATTCAATGAAGAAGCTGGTGAAATTGTGCATAAACATTACTGGAATATCGGTATTGCGGCGGACACTGATAGAGGTTTATTAGTACCTGTAGTGAAACATGCTGACCGTAAATCTATTTTCCAAATTTCTGATGAAATTAACGAATTAGCTGTTAAAGCACGTGATGGTAAATTAACAGCCGATGAAATGAAAGGTGCAACATGCACAATCAGTAATATCGGTTCAGCTGGTGGACAATGGTTCACTCCAGTTATCAATCACCCAGAAGTAGCAATCTTAGGAATTGGCCGTATTGCTCAAAAACCTATCGTTAAAGATGGAGAAATTGTTGCAGCACCAGTATTAGCATTATCATTAAGCTTTGACCACAGACAAATTGATGGTGCAACTGGCCAAAATGCAATGAATCACATTAAACGTTTATTAAATAATCCAGAATTATTATTAATGGAGGGGTAAAACATGGTAGTTGGAGATTTCCCAATTGAAACAGATACTATAGTAATCGGAGCAGGTCCTGGTGGATACGTTGCAGCAATTCGTGCAGCTCAATTAGGACAAAAAGTAACAATCGTTGAGAAAGGTAATCTTGGTGGTGTTTGCTTAAACGTAGGATGTATTCCTTCAAAAGCATTACTACATGCTTCTCACCGTTTTGTTGAAGCACAACATTCTGAAAACTTAGGTGTTATTGCTGAAAGTGTTTCTTTAAACTTCCAAAAAGTTCAAGAATTCAAATCATCAGTTGTTAATAAATTAACTGGTGGTGTTGAAGGCTTACTTAAAGGTAACAAAGTTAACATCGTTAAAGGTGAAGCATATTTCGTAGATAACAATAGCTTACGTGTTATGGACGAAAAGAGCGCACAAACATACAACTTTAAAAATGCAATCATTGCAACAGGTTCAAGACCAATTGAAATTCCTAATTTCAAATTCGGTAAACGTGTTATCGACTCAACAGGTGCTTTAAACTTACAAGAAGTACCAGGTAAATTAGTTGTAGTTGGTGGAGGATACATTGGATCAGAATTAGGTACAGCATTTGCTAACTTTGGTTCAGAAGTAACCATCCTTGAAGGTGCTAAAGATATCTTAGGTGGCTTCGAAAAACAAATGACACAACCTGTTAAAAAAGGTATGAAAGAAAAAGGTGTTGAAATCGTTACTGAAGCTATGGCTAAATCAGCTGAAGAAACAGATAACGGAGTTAAAGTTACTTATGAAGCTAAAGGCGAAGAGAAAACAATCGAAGCTGATTATGTATTAGTAACTGTAGGTCGTCGTCCAAACACAGACGAATTAGGCCTAGAAGAATTAGGTGTTAAATTCGCTGACCGTGGATTATTAGAAGTTGATAAACAAAGCCGTACGTCTATCAGCAATATCTATGCAATTGGTGATATCGTTCCAGGTTTACCACTTGCTCACAAAGCTAGCTATGAAGCTAAAGTTGCTGCTGAAGCAATTGATGGTCAAGCTGCTGAAGTTGATTACATTGGTATGCCAGCAGTATGCTTTACTGAACCAGAATTAGCTACAGTTGGTTATTCAGAAGCGCAAGCTAAAGAAGAAGGTTTAGCAATTAAAGCTTCTAAATTCCCATATGCAGCAAATGGTCGTGCATTATCATTAGATGATACTAACGGATTTGTTAAACTTATTACACTTAAAGAAGATGATACTTTAATCGGTGCCCAAGTAGTTGGTACTGGTGCATCAGATATTATCTCTGAATTAGGTTTAGCAATTGAAGCTGGTATGAATGCTGAAGATATCGCATTAACAATCCATGCACATCCAACATTAGGTGAGATGACTATGGAAGCAGCGGAAAAAGCTATCGGATACCCAATCCATACAATGTAATAACTGATTATCTATAAAGATTCAGTCATTAAAAGCTGTAGCATATGCTACGGCTTTTTTGTTTTAGGTAAAGTAGTGTAAGGAAATTGATTTGAGATATCGTTAACATGTGACATGCATGTTATACTAGCGATGCTAACAAAAGAATTGAAATGGAGGCGTTCAACAATGGAATATGAGTATCCAATTGATTTAGACTGGAGTAATGAAGAGATGATTTCAGTGATAAATTTCTTTAATCATGTAGAGAAGTATTATGAATCCGGCGTGACGGCAGGCGACTTTATGGATGCATATAAAAGATTTAAAGAAATTGTGCCTGCTAAAGCAGAGGAAAAACAAATTTTTAATACTTTCGAAAAAAGTAGTGGCTATAATAGTTACAAAGCAGTTCAAGATGTAAAAAATCACTCTGAAGAACAAAGAGTAACAGCTAAAAAATAATTCGTTCGAAATTAACACAATTTAATAGGATTTTTTCTTTAAAACTATTGCTAATAAAGCTATATTTTGATACCTTTATCAAGTGTTAAACAAAATGTTTGATAAAAGTAAACTTAATATAGCTTTTTTAGGTGGAAAAATAAATGAACATAGGTAATAAAATTAAAAATCTTAGAAGAATTAAAAATTTAACGCAAGAAGAACTTGCTGAACGTACAGACTTATCGAAAGGCTACATTTCACAAATAGAAAGTGAACATGCCTCACCAAGTATGGAAACTTTCTTAAATATTATAGAGGTGTTAGGAACGACGCCAAGTGAATTTTTTAAAGACAGTGAAAATGAAAAAGTATTATACAAGAAGGAAGAACAAGTTATTTATGATGAGTATGATGAAGGTTATATATTAAATTGGTTAGTTTCAAAGTCAAATGAATATGATATGGAGCCATTAATATTAACTTTAAAGCCTGGCGCATCATATAAAAATTTCAATCCATCAGAGTCTGATACGTTTATTTATTGTATGTCAGGTCAGATAACACTTAATTTAGGCAAAGAGATATATCAAGCACAAGAAGAAGACGTTTTGTATTTTAAAGCACGAGATAATCATCGTTTGTCAAATGAATTAAACAATGAAACACGAATACTTATTGTAGCGACAGCTTCATATTTATAGGGGGGATCTTATTTGGAACCATTATTATCATTAAAATCAGTTAGTAAAAGCTATGATGATCTTAATATCTTAGATGACATAGATATTGATATTGAATCAGGATACTTTTATACATTATTAGGTCCTTCAGGTTGTGGTAAAACAACAATTTTAAAATTAATTGCAGGGTTTGAATATCCTGACAGTGGTGAAGTGATTTATCAAAACAAACCAATTGGTAATTTACCGCCAAATAAACGTAAAGTGAATACAGTCTTTCAAGATTATGCATTATTTCCACACTTAAACGTCTATGATAATATCGCTTTCGGTTTGAAATTAAAAAAATTATCAAAAACTGAAATTGATCAAAAAGTAACTGAGGCATTAAAATTAGTTAAGCTTTCAGGTTATGAAAAAAGGAATATTAATGAAATGAGTGGCGGACAAAAGCAACGTGTTGCAATTGCACGTGCTATCGTAAATGAACCAGAAATATTATTGTTAGATGAATCTTTATCCGCATTAGATTTGAAATTGCGTACTGAAATGCAATATGAATTACGAGAATTGCAATCTAGATTAGGTATTACATTTATATTTGTAACACATGATCAAGAAGAAGCGTTAGCATTAAGTGACTTTCTTTTTGTATTAAAAGATGGGAAAATTCAACAATTTGGTACACCAACAGATATATATGACGAACCAGTGAATCGATTTGTAGCTGATTTTATTGGAGAATCTAATATTGTTGAAGGGCGCATGGTTAGAGATTATGTCGTGAATATTTATGGGCAAGATTTCGAATGTGTCGATATGGGTATTCCTGAAAATAAAAAAGTAGAGGTCGTTATTCGACCAGAAGATATATCATTAATCAAAGCTGAAGAAGGATTATTTAAAGCAACTGTTGATTCTATGTTATTTAGAGGGGTCCACTATGAAATATGTTGTATAGACAATAAAGGTTATGAATGGGTAATACAAACGACTAAAAAAGCCGAAGTAGGCAGTGAAGTTGGTCTTTATTTTGATCCTGAAGCCATTCATATTATGGTTCCTGGAGAAACAGAAGAAGAGTTTGATAAACGTATTGAAAGCTATGAGGAAGTAGACAATGCGTAATACTAATAAATTTCTCTTAATCCCGTATTTACTATGGATGGTTATATTTATTATTGTACCAGTTGTATTACTCATTTATTTTTCATTTTTAGATATCAATGGACATTTTAGTTTCACGAATTATCAACAAATTTTTACTAAAAAATATTTAAAAATGTTTGCATATTCAATTTTATATGCCGCTTTAATAACAATTATTACGTTGGCTATCAGTTATCCAGCTGCCTATTATATTACTCGCTCGAAATTTCAAAATATCTTATTAATGATAATGATTATTCCAACATGGATAAATTTATTGTTAAAGACATATGCTTTTATAGGTTTATTAAGTCATGATGGCGTGATTAATCAATTTTTCCACTTATTTAATTTACCATCATTCAATTTGTTATTTACAACTGGTGCGTTTTTAGTAGTGGCAAGTTACATTTATATACCATTTATGATTTTACCTATATTTAATAGCATGAAAGCAATTCCTAATAATTTATTGCAGGCCTCAAGTGATTTAGGTGCTAGTCCTTTCTATACTTTTAGAAAAGTAATCATGCCGTTAACAAAAGAAGGTGTTATGACTGGGATTCAAGTAACCTTTATTCCATCACTTTCATTATTTATGATTACAAGATTAATTGCAGGTAATAAAGTCATAAATATAGGTACGGCAATAGAGGAACAATTTTTAACAATTCAAAATTATGGTATGGGATCAACTATAGCTTTATTCTTAATTGTATTTATGGCATTCATTTTAATCATTACAAAATCATCTAATGGGAGAGGGTGAATCATATGAAATGGTATGGAAAGCTGTATATCGGGATACTTTTAGCGATTTTATACATCCCAATATTCTTTTTAATGTTCTATTCATTCAATTCGGCTGGTAATATGATTCACTTTGAACATTTTACATTAGAGCATTATCAATCATTATTTCAAAATGATCATTTAATGTCGGTCATTTTTAATACGATAGCTGTAGCACTTTTAGCAGCCTCAATTTCTACAGTTATTGGTACATTTGGTGCCATTGCTATTTATTATTTAAGAAATAAAAAGTTTAAAGTAACTTTACTAACATTGAATAATGTCTTGATGGTATCATCCGACGTTGTCATAGGTGCATCATTCTTAATTATGTTTACAACGATTGGCCATTTTACTGGTCTTGGTTTAGGATTTTGGACAGTTCTAATATCTCATATTGCATTTTGCATACCTATAGTTGTGATTATCGTCTTACCACAACTGTATGAAATGAATAATAATATGTTAAATGCTGCAAGAGATTTAGGAGCGACTGAACCACAATTATTAAGCAACATTATTATTCCTAATATTTTACCTTCTATTATAGGAGGATTCTTTATGGCTTTAACTTATTCACTAGACGATTTCACAGTAAGTTTCTTCGTTACTGGTAATGGCTTTAGTGTGTTATCAGTTGAAGTTTATGCTATGGCGAGAAAAGGAATTAGTATGGAAATTAATGCGATTTCAACATTATTGTTTGCTGTTATTGTATTAGGAATACTAGGATATTATTTGATTCAATACGTGATAAATAAGAAAAAACTAATCAAGCGAGGTGTAAAATAATGAAACGTTTTTTACAACTCATTATAGGTGCATTAGTTGTGGGTATGCTTTGTCTTACTTTAAGTCATTGGTTTAAATCTAAAGAACAAGTGCATACAAATCAAAAAATTTACGTATACAATTGGGGCGAATATATTGATCCAGAGTTAATTAAGAAATTTGAAAAAGAAACTGGCATTCAAGTCGTTTATGAAACTTTCGATTCAAATGAAGCGATGGAAGCCAAAATTCGCAATGGCGGTACACATTATGATGTTGCTTTTCCTAGTGAATATACAGTTCAAAAATTAAAAAGAGATCATTTATTGTTACCAATAGATCATAATAAGGTACCTAATATTAAAAATTTGGATTCAGATTATATGAATATGTCATTTGATAAAGGCAATAAATACTCTTTACCTTATTTCTTTGGAACTGTAGGTATTTTATATAATAAAGAAAAGTATCCAAATGAATCATTTGATAGTTGGAAGTCGTTGTATAATCCTAAATTTAAAAACCAAATTTTACTAGTTGACGGTGCTAGAGAGATTATAGGCATGAGTCTCAACAAACTTGGGTATAATCTTAATGACCGTAATTCGCACCATCTAAAAGAAGCAGAGCGAGATTTAACTAAATTAGCACCACAAGTAAGAGGTGTCGTAGGTGATGAAATTACCATGATGCTTGAACAAAATGAAGGTAACATTGCGGTTGTTTGGAGTGGTGTTGCAGCACCTCTAGTGCAAGAAGGGGATAAATATAACTATGTTATTCCTAAAGAAGGATCGAATTTATGGTTCGACAATATGGTAATTCCAAAAACGGCACAAAATAAAGAGGGTGCATATAAATTTATGAATTTTTTATTAGATGCTAAAAATAACAAGCAAAATACAGAATTCGTAGGCTATGCAACGCCGAACAAGGCTGCACGACAATTGTTGCCTAAAGAGATTAAAGATGACCATCGTTTCTATCCGACTAAGAAAGAGCAAGAACGCCTTGAAGTTTATAAAGATTTAGGACCTGAAGTTTTAAGTGAATACAATGAAAACTTTTTGAATTTCAAAATGTCATTAAAATAAAATCATAAATAGTAGTTATTTACTGTATATTTAGTTATAATAACGGGATAAGTACTATAAGGAGTTGTAACGAATGGCTGGAGAACAATTTACTCAAATTAAACGTCCAGTAAGTAGATTAACTGAAAAAGTTCTAGGTTGGTTATGTTGGGTGATGTTATTAGTGCTTACTGTCATTACGATGTTTATAGCACTTGTTTCATTCAGTAATAACACATCGATTGCTAATCTTGAAAATACATTAAATAATAATGCATTTATCCAGCAATTATTAGCTGGAAATGGCTATAATACAACACAATTTGTAATATGGTTACAAAATGGTATATGGGCTATTATCGTTTACTTTATTGTTTGTTTGTTGATTTCATTTTTAGCTCTCATATCTATGAATATAAGAATCTTGTCAGGTTTCTTATTCTTAATATCAGCAATTGTAACGATTCCTTTAGTTTTACTTATCGTTACTTTAATCATTCCGATCTTATTCTTTATTATTGCGATGATGCTATTTATAAGAAAAGATAAAGTTGAAATGGTTGCGCCACAATATTATGAAGAGTACAATGGGCCGATTTATGATTATCGTGAACCTGTGTATGAGCGCCCACAACCGAAAGATGATTATTATGATGTGCCTAAATATGAAAAAGAATTGGATAAATCAAACACTGTATATGATCAAGAACAGGAAAGAGATAAATATGATCAATTTCCTAAACGAGCAGTTGAAAGTGAATATAATCATGATGAGCGCACTGAGGAAGAACCATCAGTATTATCCAGACAGGCTAAATACAAACAAAAAAGTACTGAAGAACTAGGTATTGAAGATGATGGTTATTATGCAGAACCTGAAGTTGATCCAAAAGAATTGAAAGCACAACAAAAGCGAGAAAAAGCTGAAATTAAAGCTAAGAAAAAAGAAAAACGTAAAGCTTATAACCAACGAATGAAAGAACGTAGGAAAAATCAACCTAGCGCAGTTAGTCAACGTCGAATGAATTTTGAAGAGCGACGTCAAATTTACAACAATGATATTTCTGAAGAACGCAATTCAAGTGAAGTTAAGGACAAAAAAGAGCAAGAATAAATATTGATGATACCCAGATTAGTAAGTAGAGGTCTTTTGCTTATTAATCTGGGTTTTTATATGAGGTTAATTATCGATAACTTTTAATTAAAGTGTTTAGGTGTCAAAATTTTAAATGACGATTTCTCATTACCATACACCTAAATTACCATCAATCTGAATTCAGATGTTTATTATAAAAATTAGATGAAAAATATGTTAATATACAAGTAAATTAATGTGCGTATATCTATAGGCTCGTAGTATACTTATTAAAATATTAAACAAAGAAAGGATTTTATGATGAATAGAAAACCTGAATTAATCATGGCTTGGATTGCAAATAGTATTAGTATTATTTATTTATTAGTTATGGGGCTATCCTATTTTTCTTTAAAAAGTGGCAATGCATCACAACGTGAAGAATTAGCGAAGCAATTATCTCAGAACGGTGGCAAGGTTTCTTTAGATATGCTTCAGACAACAATTGGTGCATTAGCAATTATTTTATTAATTTCAACACTTTATGGTATATTTGCGACAATTTGTATTAAAGGGCGTAGAAAATTATCGATTATACTTTTTGTTATCGCGATAATTGTAAGTTTGATGGCTCTTAATTTAATTGCAATTGTCTTATGGATCATCGTGATGATTATGTTGATTTCTAAAAAAGAATCAAAAGAAACTACACATAAGGACGATGAGTATATTTATCATTAATATGTTCATAGCAAAAGAAAAACCATTAAAATGTTAAGTTGTTAATTATTAGATACAACCAACATTTTAATGGTTTTATTTTTAACCTTGTAGTTCTTGGAATGTTTGAACGATTAAATAGACATTTAAAATACTTAGAATAATAATAAGTGTCCATGAAATGATATTAACCCATGTTTTATTATAGAAAGGTCCCATCAAGTCTTTATTACTAGTTGCTAATTGTAATGGTATTAAACAGAACGGAAGAGCAATACTTAAGAATACTTGAGAGAATACAAGTAGCTGCTCAATTTTAGCTGCATTACCTCTAAAAATGATTAAACATACGATAACAGGAATGACAGCAAGGGAACGTGTAATTAAACGTCTTAACCAATTTGGTATGTGTAATCTTAAAAATCCTTCCATTACGATTTGTCCTGCTAAAGTACCAGTAATCGTTGAATTTTGACCTGACGCTAATAATGCAACTGCAAATAATGTACTCATGATTGCACCCATTGTTGCACCCAGTACAGGTTCAGTTTTTAAGGCATGATATAAATCATAGAAACCACCTAAATCGTCAGCGTTTGAGTTGAAAAATAGTGATGCTCCTAACACTAATAATAAGCAATTGACTACAAATGCGATTGATAACTGAATGTTCGAATCTATCGTAGCAAATTTAATCGCTTGCGCCTTTTCTTCATTGTTATGTCTTGAGTATGTTCTAGATTGTACAATTGATGAATGTAAGTACAAATTATGAGGCATAATTGTAGCTCCAATAATACCTAATGCAATATAGAGAATGCCGTTATTTGTAATGATTTCACTATGTGGTATAAATCCATTTAACACAGCGTTCAACTGTGGTGATGAAATATAGACTTCAAATATAAAGATGAATAACACTGTGAAAATTAATGTACCAACAATAGCTTCAATTTTTCTAAAACCATATTTCATTATAAATAGTAGTAAAAATACATCAAGTACAGTTATTAGTGCACCGACGATTAAAGGTATGTTAAATAGGAGATTGAGAGCAATAGCACTACCAATAACCTCAGCAATATCTGTGGCGATAATTGCTAGTTCTGCAATAATCCAAAAGATTATAGCAATAGGTCTTGATAAATAATGTCGTGTCATTTGAGCTAAGTCCATACCTGTTGCTATTCCTAATCTCACTGTCATGCTTTGAAGTAACATTGCTGATAAACTTGAAATAAGAATTACGAATAGCAAAGTATAGCCATATTGCGCGCCACCTTGCATTGATGTTATCCAGTTTCCGGGATCCATGTAACCAACAGCGACTAATAACCCAGGCCCAAGAAATGATAAAAATTTCTGTTTATTTGAACTGCGATGATCGAATTTAATTGTATTGTTTATTTCGTCTAAACTTAATTGTTCATTTGTTGAATGTCGTTTATTATTCATTTTGACTCACCTCTACTTCTTATGGACAATATAATAACCTAATAAAATGTTTAGGTCAACCTAAATTTATTTTAATTTTTTTAAAAGTATGAATTATTATGTTGAACGTTCGATTTAATGGTAAGCAAAAAGAGCACGAAATCATGGATGTGATTACGTGCTCTATTATTTAAACAAAGTTATTTATGCAGAATAAAATGGTAAGAACTGATCGAAGGTTTCTTCTAAAAATGCAATAAATGCTTTGTCACTTTTTAATCTTTTATCTTGTGGTGTGATTGCACGCGCTATAAAGAATTCACCTTTTTTTACATTGATGGCTCTTTGTATCGCTTCTTTTAAATCATCATCCGTTAAATCTTTAATAAATGGTTTATCAGGTTTCATATGATCTAAGCAAACACGATAATCATCAGGTAATTGTTGAATAGCTTTAAATTTTCTTTCAAAAACTTTTGCACGTGTTGCTTTATCTTTTGCTTCATGCATGATTCCAAACATAACAAACAGTTGATCTTCAAACATACCAATTTGGAAATGAGGTAACATTTTATAGCCTCTTTTGTTTGTTGCAAAAGCAACCCATGTATCTTTAGGAGGATTCACACTTCTTCTAGCATGCTTTGCTACGTGAGGATAAAATGTTTCACCAGTTTGACTTGTAAAGAAGTCACTAAAATATTCTCCTAATTCATGGAGTTGTGGTCGTATGTATTCGTTTAAAGCTTCCATTCGTGCGTCTAAGCCTTCTACGTTGAACGCTTTGAAATCTTTAGGTTTAAATGTATATTTTGTCATAGAGTACCTCCTGTATAGTGTTTAAAAATATTGTAGCATATGTTTTATCAATAGCAGCTTAAGATGCTCTCATTAAAATTAGTATTTTCATTTTTATCTTAAGAAGTTATTTTTATAAAATGTTGATGTATAATAAAGATGTTAGGAGATGATGTTATGGCACTTTATGGATTTGCCCAAGGACTTATTCAAGAAGCAGGAATTAGAATTAAACAATTGATGGAGCAAAATTTAACAATTGAAACAAAGTCAAATCCGAATGACCTTGTTACAAATGTAGATAAAGCAACAGAAGATTTTATTTTTGATACAATTTTAGAAACATATCCAAATCATCAAGTATTAGGTGAAGAAGGGCATGGTCATGACATCGATACTTCCAAAGGTACGGTATGGGTTGTTGACCCAATAGACGGTACATTGAATTTTGTTCATCAACAAGAAAATTTCGCGATTTCAATTGGTATTTATATCGATGGTAAACCTTATGCAGGTTTTGTATATGATGTTATGGCTGATGTCTTATATCATGCTAAAGTAGGGGAAGGTGCATATCGAGGTAGCCAACCCTTGAAACCATTGAATGATTCTAATCTAAGACAAAGCATTATTGGGATCAATCCGAACTGGTTAACTAAACCAATTTTAGGAGAAATCTTTAAAGAAATTGTTAATGATTCTAGAAGTGCAAGAGCATATGGTAGTGCAGCGCTTGAAATCGTTTCAGTTGCTACAGGTAATTTAGAAGCATATATGACGCCAAGACTTCAACCATGGGATTTTGCTGGCGGATTGGTTATTTTATATGAAGTAAATGGACAAGCTTCAAATTTACTAGGAGAACCATTAACAATTAGTGGTCCAAATTCAATCTTAGTTGGAAATCGTGGTCTCCATCAAGAAATTAGCAATGATTATTTAGAGCCACATCGCGATGCGTTAATACAATTACATGAACAACGATTTAAAAGAAAATCAAAATAATTACCAAAAGCGTAATATGTAGTCCTAACAATTAGGTAACATATTACGCTTTTATATCTTAAATAATAAAAACACGCGCCAATATAAAACCATTTAAATATTCATCATGAACATGTGTGGTCTTTAATCAACGCGTGTTATTGTCGATATAACTTATAGCCAATCGTTTTCTCGATATTTTTTCTTTGTAGTAAATCCAATTCCAAAGGTTGCAACGAGTAATATAAATGTTAAAATCATCATTGGTACATTTGATGCACCAACAGCAAAACTAAATAATACTAAGAAAACAACAGCTAATATAGAAAATACCCAAAAGATATTTTTAGATTTTTTTTGTTTCATCCTATCCCCACCTTTTGCTTATCTTTTCTCAATTATATGATATAATAAAAAAGTTGTAATTAAAAGTGGGATTTTACTTAAGAAAGAAGGAAACTATTTATATGACTAATAAAAGAGAAGATGTCCGCAATATAGCAATTATTGCTCACGTTGACCATGGTAAAACAACTTTAGTAGATGAGTTGTTAAAACAATCTGGTATATTCAGAGAAAATGAACATGTCGATGAACGTGCAATGGACTCTAACGATATCGAAAGAGAGCGTGGAATTACGATTCTAGCCAAAAATACGGCTGTTGATTATAAAGGTACACGTATCAATATTTTGGATACACCAGGACATGCAGACTTTGGTGGAGAAGTAGAACGTATTATGAAAATGGTTGATGGGGTTGTCTTAGTAGTAGATGCGTATGAAGGTACAATGCCTCAAACACGTTTTGTACTTAAAAAAGCGCTAGAACAAAACCTAAAACCTGTTGTTGTTGTTAATAAAATTGATAAACCATCAGCACGTCCAGAGGGTGTTGTAGATGAAGTTTTAGATTTGTTTATTGAATTAGAAGCAAACGATGAACAATTAGAATTCCCTGTTGTTTATGCTTCAGCAGTAAATGGTACAGCTAGCTTAGATCCTGATAAACAAGATGATAATTTACAATCATTATATGAAACAATTATTGATTATGTACCAGCTCCAATTAATAACAGTGATGAGCCATTACAATTCCAAGTAGCATTGTTGGACTACAATGATTATGTTGGACGTATTGGTATTGGTCGTGTATTCAGAGGTAAAATGCGTGTCGGAGATAATGTATCACTAATTAAATTAGACGGTACAGTGAAAAACTTCCGTGTAACTAAAATCTTTGGTTACTTTGGATTAAAACGTTTAGAAATTGAAGAAGCACAAGCTGGAGATTTAATTGCTGTTTCAGGTATGGAAGACATTAACGTTGGTGAAACTGTAACACCACATGACCATCAAGAAGCATTGCCAGTACTACGTATTGATGAGCCTACTCTTGAAATGACATTTAAAGTTAACAATTCACCATTTGCTGGCCGTGAAGGTGACTTTGTAACAGCGCGTCAAATTCAAGAACGTTTAAATCAACAATTAGAAACAGATGTATCTTTGAAAGTTTCTAACACAGATTCTCCAGATACATGGGTAGTTGCTGGTCGAGGTGAATTGCATTTATCAATCCTTATTGAAAATATGCGTCGTGAAGGTTATGAATTACAAGTTTCAAAACCACAAGTAATTATTAAAGAAATTGATGGTGTAATGTGTGAACCATTTGAACGTGTGCAATGTGAAGTGCCACAAGAAAATGCAGGTGCGGTTATTGAATCATTAGGTGCACGTAAAGGTGAAATGGTTGATATGACTACAACTGATAATGGACTTACACGTTTAATCTTTAATGTACCGGCTCGTGGTATGATTGGTTATACGACTGAATTTATGTCAATGACAAGAGGTTACGGTATTATTAACCATACATTTGAAGAATTTAGACCACGTATTAAAGCACAAATTGGCGGCCGTCGTAATGGTGCATTAATTTCAATGGATCAAGGTTCTGCAAGTACTTATGCCATTTTAGGACTTGAAGATAGAGGTGTAAACTTCATGGAACCTGGTACTGAAGTTTATGAAGGTATGATTGTTGGTGAACATAATCGTGAAAATGATTTAACTGTTAACATCACTAAAACAAAACATCAAACTAACGTACGTTCTGCAACGAAAGACCAAACACAAACAATGAATAGACCGCGTATTCTAACATTGGAAGAAGCATTACAATTCATTAATGATGATGAACTTGTTGAGGTTACACCAGAAAGCATACGTTTAAGAAAGAAAATTTTAAACAAAAATGTTCGTGAAAAAGAAGCAAAGCGTATCAAACAAATGATGCAAGAAAACGAATAATTTAACATAATAAAAGAGAAGCTGAGCGATGAAAGTTGCTTAGCTTCTCTTTTAGCATATAATATTTGAAAAAGTGTTTAAATGCTATCAGTTCCTGTTACTTTCACATTTTCAAATTTCTAACTTGTTTATTCAGATATTAATCGAGCGGATAGTGTTGCGCACGTTGTTTAGGGGTGTCTAATCGACTTTTACAATCATCGCACATAAATGTTCGAATAGGATTGTTTTTAAGTCGTTTAGACTCAGTTGTGCGCTCATCTATAAATACTTTTGCATCACAGATAATGCATTGCACTTGTCTCAAATTAAATCACCTCAATATGAGTTACATGGTTGATTCGATATGAATAACCATCTTCTTGATTGTAAATAAAACTATCTACACCATTATCGCTGTAAAGTCGTTTACCGTCTTTTGCAAATTGGAAAAATAAATAGGGTAATAGATCTATCGGTATATCTAAATAATCATGCTCATTTGATAATCTAATAGTAGTTGCAGAGTCATGTGGTTCGGAATGTTTGAAAAATGGTGTCATATTAATGACAAATGAACCTTCTAACATGGCACGTTTTTTGTATTTTATTTCTGAATTTAAAGTAGGCGGATTAGTTTGTCCTTCTAGGATAGCACGATTCCATTCATGATTATCTTCAAAGTCGATTGGTTTTGAACCATCAAATACACCTTTTTCTAAATCTTCGATGCTAACTTTTCTATCATCGAAAATCCAAGTCGTACTATCTAATGTTATAGGAAACTTTACGGCTCCTTTAATTTGTATCATTTTCCCACTCCCTATCAATGTATATAGCATTATTTTAACACAAATTGCTAACGACACATTTTAAATCTACTTGCTTTTTAATATTTAGTAAGATAAACTTTTAGTAAGACTTGAGAATTTATATAGAGGGGGAGCGTGTCATGGCGAAACAAACAACAATGAAAAATGCAGCTTTGAAACAATTGACTAAAGATGCTGATGAAATCTTGCATCTGATTAAAGTTCAACTAGATAATTTAACATTACCTTCATGCCCATTATATGAAGAGGTACTAGATACACAAATGTTTGGACTTCAAAAAGAAGTTGATTTTGCTGTTAAATTAGGTTTAGTTGACCGCGAAGATGGCAAACAAATTATGTTACGTCTTGAGAAAGAACTTTCAAAATTACATGAAGCTTTTACACTTGTTTAAGGTTTAATATATAAGCATATTAAAACGGCGTGAGATATCGACAATTGAGCTGCGCCGATTTTATATTTATAGTTTAATTACTGATTAAAGTGGCTGTTATGTTGTCTTCTGAACTGCACCCAGTCTAGTA